>NZ_JBHSHC010000111.1:0-12779 GCF_042652925.1 Effusibacillus consociatus | reverse complement strand
AATTCCGCTTGGTGAGATTTTGTTCAGAATTTTAATTCAGTACGTAGTTTTTAAACAGACTCTAATAGAAGGATTTTTTATAAAAAAAAGCGTAAATATAAAAAAGGCAGCCCCCACAAACATTTCGGAATATTTAGGAATAAATGGGTTTATACTAGGGGGAGCCTGAATTTAAAAGCGGTGAACTCGTATTGTGTCGATTTTTGTAAACAAATTGTTAACCTGTAGAAGGAAATTGTCGGCACCTGTAGAATTATAGATTCACCGGATCAAAAATTTAATGGCAAGAAAAAATTGAGAAACAGAAGGAGATCCCTCCATATTGGCGAATATCAAGATGTATTCTGGCAAGAAGCCTCAAATACAGAAAGGTGATGTATGATGGGGCGTATCCCGGAAGACGTAATTGAACAGATACGTCAGCATTTTGATATTGTGGATTTGATTGCCGAATATGTGCCGTTAAAACGATCGGGGCGTTCATTTGTAGGACTGTGTCCGTTTCACTCGGAAAAAACCCCGTCGTTTTCTGTGTCCCAAACCAAGCAGATGTACTACTGCTTTGGATGCGGTGCCGGAGGCAATTCGATCTCATTTATTATGCATGTGGAGAATCTTACTTTTGTGGAGGCAGTAGAACACCTCGCTAAACGTGCAGGTGTCGTTCTCCCGGAAAGGGAAGCCGCAGAGGAACATTCACCTGAAGCGATTCGCCGGAAAGAGCAGCTGAGGTGTCATGATTTAGCCGCCAGATACTACCATCATATATTGATGAACACGGAGGCGGGCGTGCCCGCCATGCGGTATCTTCAAGAACGCGGGTTGACGCTGTCCACGATCGAAGAGTTTCAGCTGGGGTACGCACCTGATCGGTGGAACATTCTTCTGACTTTCCTTAAAAAACGAGGTTTTCAAGAGGGATTTCTGGAACAGGCCGGGCTGCTTTCCCAAAGCGGCAATCAACCTGGAAGATACTTTGACCGGTTTCGGGGACGCGTGATGTTTCCGATACACGACGGTCAAGGGCGTGTGATCGGTTTTGGTGGACGTATTATTGGCCAGGGAGAACCGAAGTACCTGAATTCTCCTGAAACCGAACTTTTTCAGAAGGGGCGTCACCTGTTCAATCTTCATCGCGCAAGACAGCCGATTCGGCAAAGGAACAGGGCGATTCTGCTGGAAGGGTATATGGATGTAATCACGGCATATCAACATGGGATCAAAAACGTTGTAGCGGCGCTTGGAACTGCACTAACTTCCGAGCAGGCGAAAATTCTGCAGCGTAATGCAGGCGAGATTCTCATGATGTATGATGGCGACCGTGCGGGTCAGGATGCAGCCCTTCGCAGTTCTGAGGTAATTGCGGCAACGGGAGGCATGCCTCGGGTTACCGTTTTACCCGATGGCTTGGACCCGGACGAATACCTTAAGAAGTATGGGGCTATTGCGTTTGAACGAATTGTTGAGGAAGGCTCTGTTTCTTCTACAGCATTCAAATTGCGCATGCTTCGTAACAAAAGCCAGTTGTCTTCCCAAGAAGGTGTAATCGCGTTTCTGTCTGAAGCAGTTCGAATCGTTGCTGAAGTCAGGAGTCCAGTGGAACGAGAGACGTATTTGCGCGAACTGGCGGGAGAATTTAACGTGTCTCTCGAATCCTTGATGCAGGAAATGCAAATGACTGTATCTCAACCTAAATCTGGGGATAAACCTGCCAGTAAGTGGAATACTAATATAAATAATGGTGAGCGCATGTTCAAAAACGCGCTCAACCCGCTTCCCGCTCATGTTCAAGCGGAAAGAAAGCTCTTATCTCTTATGTTAATCGATCCGGGGGTAGCAAGACAAGTCAAAGAAACGATTGTCGATGAATTTTCAATCGAAGAGCACGCCGCTTTGGCGGTATTCCTCTATCTGTACTATGAGGATCATCAAGACGCCAATCCTGCATATTTTATTTCCAGGCTTGACGATGAACGGTTGATTCGACTGGCTTCCGAATTAGCTTTTGAGACCGAGTCCGTCGAGAACCGATCCGGTCTGGCCGAAGAATATATTCTTCGGATTCAAAAGGGCAGGGCGGAGAAACGTCTTCAAATGATCCCCAAAGAAATGGAAGAGGCAGCGAGACGAGGAGATTTTGAGACATTACGGGCTTTGACAAAGGAACAAATCGATTTGCGAAAAAAAACATGACAGACACTCCGTGGGGAAGGAGGGGTCGGGATGGTGAAGAAACCAGTGAAAAACACTCAAACAACCGAACTGACAATTGAACAAGTCAAAGAGCAGCTACTTGAGGCAGGCAAAAAACGCGGGTATTTGACATACAAAGAAATCATGGACAAACTATCGGCGTTTGAACAAGACTCGGATCAAATCGACGAGTTTTTTGAGTTGTTGGCGGATCGAGGAATCGAGGTCAGCAATGAATCAGACGATGATGAGGATGAGGACGAACTGGTTCTGGACGATAATGATGACGAAGATGTTATCCCAACCGACGCTGAAGAAGAGTTTGATTTGGGGGACTTAACGGTTCCTCCTGGAATTAAAATTAATGACCCGGTTCGTATGTATCTGAAAGAAATCGGACGTGTACCGCTCCTTTCTGCTGACGATGAGATTGAGCTGGCTAAACGAATCGAAAAAGGCGATGAGGAAGCAAAACGCCGTCTGGCTGAAGCGAACCTTCGACTCGTTGTAAGTATCGCAAAACGGTACGTGGGTCGCGGCATGTTGTTCCTTGATTTGATTCAAGAAGGCAACATGGGTCTTATCAAAGCGGTTGAGAAGTTCGACTACCGCAAGGGTTACAAATTCAGTACCTATGCAACTTGGTGGATTCGTCAGGCCATTACACGTGCAATTGCAGACCAAGCCCGCACAATTCGAATTCCGGTTCATATGGTTGAGACAATCAACAAGTTAATCCGGATCTCACGGCAGCTCCTGCAGGAATTAGGGCGCGAACCAACCCCTGAGGAAATCGCCGTTGAGATGGAAATGAGTCCCGAAAAAGTTCGGGAAATCATGAAAATCGCGCAAGAGCCTGTCTCCCTTGAAACCCCGATCGGTGAAGAGGACGATTCCCATCTCGGGGACTTTATTGAGGACCAAGAGGCTTTGGCTCCTGCGGACGCTGCTGCTTATGAGCTTTTGAAAGAACAGCTTGAAGATGTTCTTGATACTCTGACAGAGCGCGAAGAGAATGTTCTGCGCCTTCGCTTTGGTCTTGATGACGGCCGCACTCGAACCCTTGAAGAAGTAGGCAAGGTCTTCGGGGTAACACGGGAGCGTATTCGCCAGATTGAAGCGAAAGCACTGCGTAAGCTTCGGCATCCGAGCCGCAGCAAACGCCTGAAAGACTTCCTTGAATAAAAGTTCAAGCTCAATAAAAGCGAATGTTACTCACCGGCACCCGTTTTCGAGCGGGTGCTATTATTTTAAGTGCAAGGACAGCACGGATTCCCGTCGAAATAAACATAGAGACAGATTATTGGATAAGAAGGTACCCAAATGGACAAATCGAACAAAAAACTGATTTTAAAAGAGATTGACTCATGGCGTACGAACC
Organism: Effusibacillus consociatus; assembly: GCF_042652925.1. NCBI lineage: Bacteria > Bacillati > Bacillota > Bacilli > Caryophanales > Alicyclobacillaceae > Effusibacillus > Effusibacillus consociatus. Next base: position 9,205 of record NZ_JBHSHC010000111.1, on the reverse strand, counting down.
GGTTGCTTCCGGCAGAATATTGCGATTTTTTATCGAATCTGTACGCGGAAGGTGAAACATTCAGTTCGGATCAGAAAACCAAAAACTCGTTTGGAGTGCGGAGAACCTCCGTTCCCTGGAGGCGTTTGTTCAGTTCCCTCGCTGTTTCCTTATTGTTGCTTCTGTTTGTACTTCATTTTACATCGTTTCCCAACTGGATGCAAATTGTGATCTTGGTGATTTTGACGGTTGCTTTTTATTGTCTTGCCTTTTTTGCACGGTTACCAATTGCTTTGTTGCGAATAGTCTTCCTTACGTCCGCATGTTTGTTGGTCGCTCTTGACGGATATTTTTTCGTCCGGTCGACCGGGCTGACCGATTCGCCGGAAGGTTCCCTGATGGTTTTGGTACTGGTGCTTCTGATCTGGATCGTGTCCGGCACTGCTGGAGAATCCCGAATGATTGTCAGCATCTCCTGGTTAGCAATCGGAATTTTTTATCACTTGGTTCTTCAGTACGTTCGGCAGGTGGCAGGTTCCGATTACGGCATGAATACCGTTTATTGGTTGATCTTCTCTGTTGTTTCAATTGGAGTGGGAGTGTTTTTGGGGCGCACAAAACTTTTTGTTGCCCCAAGCTGGGCGATTATCGGGGTCTTAGCGGTAATGGTGCCGGATTTTTTGTATCTCCTCTCCGGGGCGAAACCGAATTTTGTGATTGACGTTACCGCGTTTTTGAAACTTTCTTTGCTTGTTACCCTCATAATTGTTTTTCGAGAGGGGATACAAAATTGGCTCGACAGTTTCAAGATGCGCCAATATAATAGAGTTGAGTGAGAATTTCGGTTCTCCTCAATTTTTTGAAACGGACCGAACGAGCGGTCGTTCGGAGTAAACCTGAGCGAGCGTTCGGTCGGTTTGCGGGTGGTCAATCACTCAAATTTTAAATCGATCGTTGGGGAGGAGTAAGAAGATGAATTTTGATCTTACCAAAGAGCAGCAAATGATTCGGGATATGGTGAAAGATTTCGCGGACAACGAGATAGCGCCGAAAGCGGCAGAGATTGATCGTACAGCTCAGTTTCCGATCGATACTTTTAAGAAAATGGGAGAACTCGGATTGTTGGGAATTCCGTTCCCGGAGGAGTACGGCGGCGTTGGAGGAGACACAATTTCTTACGCGTTAGCGGTTGAGGAAGTTGGACGAGCGTGCGGAAGCACAGGATTAAGCTATGCGGCTGCTGTTTCGTTAGGAGCTAGCCCTATCTATTATTTTGGAACCGAAGAGCAAAAACAAAATTATCTCGTTCCTTTGGCATCGGGGGCTGCACTTGGTGCGTTCGGATTAACCGAGCCGAATGCCGGATCGGATGCGGGAGGCACTCAGACGAAAGCAGTGCTTGAAGGAAACGAATATGTAATTAACGGCTCAAAATGTTTCATTACAAACGCAACTTATGCGAAAACGGTTATTGTAACTGCGGTAACAGGCAAAACCGCCAGAGGCAAAAATATTGTATCCGCACTCATTGTTCCAACTGATACGCCCGGTTTTCGAGTCAGTAAGGAATATGAAAAGATGGGACTTCGCGGTTCGAATACGGCTGAATTGATTTTGGAGGATGTTCGCGTTCCCAAGGAAAATTTGCTTGGCGATCCGCAAAAAGGTTTTAAGCAATTTCTTTATACGTTGGATGGCGGCCGAATCTCAATCGGGGCACTGTCCGTGGGAATTGCACAGGCTGCTTTTGACTCGGCGCTGCAGTACGCAAAAGAAAGGGTTCAATTTGGGCAATCAATTTCCAAGTTTCAAGCGATTCAATTTAAATTGGCGGATATGGCCATGCACATTGAGCTGGCTCGGAACCTGGTACTGAAAGCCGCATGGTTGAAGGATCATAATCGCCCTTTTACCAAAGAGGCTGCGATGGCTAAGCTGTTCGCGTCTGAAATCTGCATGCGGACCTGCGATCAGGCTATTCAGATTCATGGCGGTTACGGTTACATGAAGGAGTATCCGGTTGAACGTTACTTGCGTGATGCAAAGTTGATGGAGATTGGCGAGGGAACGTCGGAGATTCAGCGTATGGTGATTGCACGGCAATTGGGGTGTTAAGGCTGATCTCCTGCCCGGCATTTGAGCATCCAAAGAAAATCCCGTGCCGCTTGCGGGAGATCTTTATCTCTCGGAGTTATGATATAAGTCCCTGCACTGGGTAACCGTAAGTCGGGGGTTGGTACGACGGTAAGTTTGCCCGACTGAATTTCCTCCTGGACTGTAGAAAGAGGCAGGAAGGATAAGCCAACCCCTGTCTCAATCAATTTCTTCGTGATATGCACCTGACTTACTGTCATTGGACGCATCGGTGCCTTGAGATCATGCAGTTGAAAAAGAATATCATCCCAATACTCAGGGTGATTTTTTGTGAGCAGCGGATGTCTCATCAACAATTCCCGATAGTCAGCCTGATCCGGTTTGATGGTGCCGGGTGCAACCAATGCGACCGGGTCGGGATGCAATAGTTCCGTTATTGTATCGGGATGCCCGGAAGGAAGACGGGAGAGACCGATATGGGATCGTCCGGCGGCAATTCCGCTTCCGACTGATGGAGATAAAGTAGTATAGATCCGAATTTCAACATTCCGATATCTGGAGGTAAAGTCCTGCCATATTATCGGCAGGGTAAATTCTGCGCAAAGCGGTGCCAAAAGCAGATCCAGTCGATCATCATAGCCCATTTTCCAGCGGGCAAGGTCGGATAACGCTTCATCGTGAGCTTCCAGAATTCGGTCCGCATGGATTCGGAATCTTTCTCCGGTTGCTGTTAATTTTACTTTCTTCCCTACACGCTCAAACAATGGATACCCCACAAGTTCTTCCAATTGCCGGATGTGTACCGTGACTGTCGGTTGGGCCAGAAACAGCCTTTCAGCCGCACGGTGGAAGTTCAATTCTTTTGCGACGACTACGAAGGTGCGCAGCAGTTTGAGATCCATAGTGAGTCACCTCTTCCCCTGATTAATTATATTTTATAATCGATTGCCATACAAACCTCTATTTTTCCGGAAGGAAATGTGACGATATAATGACAATGACTCGACGGAATTCGACAACAAAACATCAGAGAGGGTGGAACCGGTGATTACTTCGATCGGATTGGAAAATGTAGTTGTGGCGGAAACAGATCTCAGCCTTGTAGATGGACAAAAAGGGCAGCTGGTTTATCGAAATTATTGGGCACGTGATTTGGCTTTGGAACATTCTTTTGAGGAAGTTGCTCACCTGCTGTGGTACGGCCATTTGCCGTCCGCTGATGAACTTGCAGTTTTAAAAGAAAAATTGGCTGGAGAGCGTGAGATACCTTTTCACATCAAATCTATTATCGATGCGATACCGGAAAATGCGGATATGATGAGTGTACTGCGTACGGCCGTATCCGCTTTGGGGACTCCCGACCATGGCTGGCCTCCTACGATGGAGCAGGTGATTTCCTTAACTGCAAAGATGCCGACCATTATTGCTTACCGGTATAATCGTCTCCAGAATAAGGAGCCGAAAGCGCCTCGCGCAGATCTCGGTCATACGGCAAACTATTTGTTTATGTTGAAAGGAAAAGAAGCTTCGGAAGCGCAAGTTAGGGCATTGGATGCTTACCTGATTCTTACTCAGGAACATGGCCTGAACGCCTCGACTTTTACAGGACGTGTAGTTGCATCAACCCGTTCGGATCTGGTTTCATCGATCACTGCCGCAATCGGTGCTCTTAAGGGTCCTTTGCATGGTGGTGCACCGTCAGAGGTAACCGACATGCTGGAGGCGATTGGCACAAAAGAGAACGCAGAACCCTGGTTAAGGGCAGCACTTGAAAAAGGGGAGCGCCTGATGGGCTTCGGCCACCGTGTTTACAAAACTATGGATCCGCGTGCTGTAGCTCTCAGTAAAGTGGCTTCCAGCGTGGCCCAAGACGATCCTTGGTTAGACTTGGCGACACATGTGGAAAAAGTAGCTCTCAAATTGCTTGAAGAATATAAACCGGGCCGTGGTTTGAACACCAACGTAGAATTTTATGCAGCTGCTGTAATGCGTTCCATCGGCTTGGAGGCGGAGCTGTTCACACCAAGCTTTGCGGTAAGCCGGACGGTTGGATGGTCAGCTCACATTCTGGAGGCGGCGAACAATCGCTTGATTCGTCCGCAATCCATCTACACAGGAACAATTCCCGCGGAATAACAAACAATCTTCTTCCTTCCATTTCTCCGGAATGGAAGGATTTTTTGTTTTTTACAGAGGAAAAACGGGTCGCCGCATTGAATTTATTCAGTTGTGAATGTTGCGAATAATTTAAGTTCTGGGGGGTTGCAAATGGCAGACGCAATGCATATCACAGTTGGAAAACTGCTCGAGAAAGTCGCGAAGGAACGGCCGCATCATGAGGCGGTGGTGTATCCTGATCGGGGACTGCGCTATACTTACAAGCAGTTTGACGATGTGTGCAGACAAGTTGCCAAGGGCTTCATGAAGCTCGGAATTCAAAAGGGAGAAAACGTAGCGATTTGGGCGACTAATTACCCAGAATGGCTTACCGCTCAATTTGCTACGGGTAAGATAGGGGCTGTGTTAGTTACGGTCAACACGAACTACCGTACGGCGGAACTTGAGTATCTGTTAAAACAATCCGATTCCACTACATTGATTCTGATGGAGTCCTACCGTGGAGCCTCCTATATTGAAATGCTGTATGAAATCGTACCGGAATTGAAGAACGCAGAACCCGGCAAACTCCAATCCGAAAAGCTTCCCTTTTTGAAAAATGTGATCGTACTTGGTGAAACTCGGTACCCTGGGATGTTCCTCTGGTCGGATCTGATCAGCATGGGCGATTCAATCCGCAGCGAGGACTTGGAAGAGCGGATGAACTCCCTGCAACCGGATGATGTAATCAATATGCAGTACACATCTGGAACTACGGGATTTCCAAAAGGTGTAATGTTAACGCACAACAATATTGTGAACAATGCGGCAAATATAGCAGAATGTATGAACTTGACACATGAGGATCGCATGTGCATACCGGTTCCGTTTTTCCACTGTTTCGGTTGTGTGCTGGGCACGCTGACTTGTGTAACTGTGGGAGCCACTATGGTGCCGGTGCAGGAATTTGATGTCGTGCAGGTCCTTACCGCTGTACACGAGGAAAAATGCACAGCCCTGCATGGGGTTCCGACCATGTTTATTGCGGAATTGAACCATCCCGATTTTTCCAAATATGATCTTTCGTCTCTCCGCACGGGAATCATGGCGGGTTCGCCTTGTCCGATTGAAGTGATGAAAGCGGTTGTAGAGAAAATGGGGGCTCGGGAGATTACCATTGCCTACGGGCAAACCGAATCGTCTCCCGTGATCACGCAAACACGAACTCAGGATCCGATTGAACTTAGGGTGGCTTCGGTGGGACGTGCTTTGCCAAACGTCGAAGTCAAAATTGTGGAACCGGGCACGAAGCGTGAAGTACCAAGAGGTGTTCAGGGTGAGCTGTGCACGCGCGGTTACCATGTAATGAAAGGCTATTATAAGAACCCTGAGGCAACAGCAAAAGCGATTGACGAAGATGGTTGGCTGCACACAGGGGATCTGGCTATCATGGATGAGAACGGCTATTGCAAAATTACCGGGCGTCTGAAGGATATGATCATTCGCGGCGGAGAGAACATTTATCCGCGTGAAATTGAAGAATTTTTGTACACTCATCCGAAGGTCCTTGATGTACAAGTGATCGGCGTGCCTGATGAGAGATATGGGGAAGAGGTCATGGCGTGGATTCGTCTAAAAGAAGGAGAAACCGCGACTGCGGAAGAAATACGGGACTACTGCCTGGGCAAAATTTCCCGTTTCAAAGTCCCGCGCTATATTCAGTTCTGCAGCGAGTATCCCATGACTGCCTCAGGTAAGATTCAAAAGTTCAAGCTGCGTGAAGAGGCAATTGATCTGCTGAATTTGCACAAGGCTAATTCAATCGAGACTGCATAAAGATGGGAGCGTGTCCTTGAAGGGCACGCTTTTGAGTTCGTGAGGGAATCGGGTATAATGGATTTCGGTGATTCAATTGAAACTGTCGAAACGATTGCAGCAGGTTGCAAGTCTGGTGCCAAATGGGGCGACTCTTGCGGATATTGGGAGTGACCACGCGTACCTTCCTGCATACTTAATTGAAGAAGGCCGGATCCGGTTTGCGATAGCCGGCGAAGTGAATCAAGGTCCGTATGAAACAGCAAAACGAACGGTTGAGGAAGCGGGCTGCTCTGAACGAATCAGAGTCCGTAAAGGAAACGGTCTGGAAGTTCTGGAAGCGGGAGAAGTCAATACTGTTACTATTTGTGGCATGGGCGGCGGAACGATTGTCGATATTCTGTCTCGGGGAAAAGACAAATTAACGGGTGTTCGACAACTTGTCCTGCAGCCTATGGTGGACGGTGACCAATTGCGCAGATGGCTGCATGCCAATGGGTGGCGGATCGCGAAGGAGGAACTTGTCGTCGATGAGGGAATTCTATACGAAATCCTGAAGGCGGAACCGGGGTATGAGCGTTACCATGACGATTTGTGGTACGAAGTAGGCAGCGTTGAACTATTGCGGCATCATCCTTTATTTCCTGATAAATTGAAAGCCGCCATTGGAAAGATCGATCGGGTGCTGAAAAGTTTGCGGAAGGCTCAGGGAGAAGAGGCGTTACAAAAGCAGGAGGCCCTTGTTCAAAAGAAAAAAAGACTTGAGGAGGTACTCCGTCTATGCAAACCACAGTAAAAGATGTGATCCGGGTATTCGAAGAGTGGGTCTCACCGAATCTTGCAATGGAAGGAGATAAAATTGGCCTTCAAATCGGGAATCCCGCGAATTTGGTTTCGAAAATTCTTGTTACCTTGGATGTGACGGAAGAGGTTGTCGATGAAGCGATCCAGGCTGGTGCACAACTGATTGTAGCCCATCACGCGATTATTTATACTTCGATTAAAAGGATTCGTACGGATTCCTATTACGGTCGGACGATTGCCAGATTACTGGCAAACGATATAGCCGTGTATGTGGCTCACACCAATCTCGATATTGCAGAGGGCGGTGTGAATGATGTTCTGGCGGAATTGTTCGGTCTGCAAGACGTGGAGATTTTGGATCGTTTGCACAACCTGCGGCTTAAAAAATTGGTCGTGTTTGTACCGAAAGACCACCACGAGCAGGTTCTGGAGGCGGTTTGCTCAGCGGGAGCCGGGTGGATTGGAAATTACAGCCATTGCACCTTTAACACTTCAGGTACCGGAACGTTTAAACCTGAGGAAGGCACCAATCCTTTTATCGGTGAAAAAGGGAAGCTCGAACGGGTTGAGGAAGTACGTCTGGAAACCATCGTCCCGGAAACTTCGCAGGAGGCAGTCGTACGAGCGATGCTGGCGGCCCATCCATACGAAGAAGTCGCGTATGACCTGTATCCTCTCGAAATAATGGGGAAGCCATATGGCATTGGTCGTGTGGGGACATTGGAAAGAGAGTATCGGTTGGCTGAATTTGCACAATACGTGAAATCGAAACTGGGTGTCCCCGGGATCCGAATCGTTGGGGATCGGAACAATCAGATAAAAAAAGTCGCAATAGTAGGAGGATCCGGATCCGAATGGATTGATGCATCGGTGGGCCATGGCGCGGACGTTCTGATTACGGCAGACTTGAAATATCATGATGCCCAGGATGCTTTGTTTAAAGGGCTTTCGTTAATTGACCCGGGTCACAATGGAATGGAACGAATTGTCGTGCCTGTAGTGGCCAATTTTTTCAACCAGAAGTTTAAAGAGTTAAACTGGAACACTGAAGCAGTTTCTTCCCGGGTTTTAACCGAACCGTTTGATTTTTTATAAGTTGGACATTCTACTTTGAGACACGCCCCCATACCATGATATGGGGGTGATTTTCATGCTTGAGTGGCTGATTGCGGCATTCTGTTTACTTACGATCATTTTGGGCGGGACTTATTTGTATTATTTGGCGCATCTGATGTTGACGATTACAAAATGCCCGGATTGCGGGCGAATTATGCAGAAGGTGCTTTATACCGAATGGGAAGATTCTGAGGAACGACAGATCGTCTATGAGTGTCGTTTTTGCCAAGCTAAGCGAATTCGACCATTATATAGGGGAAAGAGATTTACCATGTATCCATGAGCAAAAACTCCCTCTTATACTTGCCGACCAAGAAGGGAATTCTGTAGTCAAGCAGATAAATCGAATATGTCGGAATAGGGGGGCTCACGAGTGAAACGATTTTGGCAGCTCTTGCTGGTTACACCGCTCCTGTTCGTTACCGTCGGAAATACCCCTGTTTATGCCGAACAACCTGTCGCTCCGGATGAATTGGCGGATGCAACTGCGGTTCCGGAAGATCATATGCTTGTGAATGCGATCCAGGACAAGTCGATCATTGTAAAAGACAAACGGATATTTCAAGAACGTTTTTTGCGAAATGCACAACAGTATGTTGAAAAATCCTCCTCAAAACCAATCGTTTTTCACGATCCTCATGTTTTTTATTGCTCCGGTTTTGTACAGCAGATTTATCGAATAAACGGAATCTGGATTCCGGCTCACTCTCTTGCTCAGCAAACGAAGTTTGGCGCCCGAATTAATAAATTTGAACACGTGGAGACGGGAGATCTTGTGTTTTTCTCGAGTTCGTCCTCAAATAAAGTCCCGGCACATGTTGCAATTGCCTTGAATCGTGAAAAGCTACTGCATGCTTCGGGCGATAACCATCAGGTTTCCGTGATTGATGTGAATGACGATATTCGTACACACTTCATGTTTGCTACTCGGTTGGTTTCATCTGTATGATGTGCAATCTTTAGGTTCTGCATTCATTTTTTTCGAGTTTACCTTGGCGTGGCTCGTTTTTTTTTGTGTGTATGACTCTTTATTTGCGAGAGAAAACAAGAAATAGAGTAAATGAAAGTGATTTTTAAGAGTTTGGATATGTTTTGTTGTCTTTTGTTAGGAACTTCAGATTGAAACCGTGTGAAATAGGTGATAAGATAAGTCTTGTCGCTGGTCGGCGACGATGACAAAAATTACGTATTGTGTTTCGGTTCGATTTTTGTTACTATATCATTTGTCACTGCGAGCCATTAGCTCAGTCGGTAGAGCACCTGACTTTTAATCAGGGTGTCGATGGTTCGAGTCCATCAT
>NZ_JBHSHC010000110.1:0-2150 GCF_042652925.1 Effusibacillus consociatus | reverse complement strand
AGTATGATTATTCTTTCTTTTCGACAAGGGTCTACAAAAATCCTATTGGTTCCGGCTCGTCCGGGTTAGGCTGTGAAGGAATATGACTAAGCCTGTTGAGGCTTGACCGTAATCTCCAGCTTATTCGCTGTAGCGTACACCATGCTGATGAATGTTTTTAATGTGCGATATCCTCGAGCTTTCCGTTTCGATGCTTGCACCAAGCTGTTGAGTCCCTCAAGAAGTCCGTTTGTCATTTTGCTTTGAAACCATCGAAGAATACCGGTTTCGTGCTTTTTGATGGTTCTCCCTACGTCTGCCATCGGGGTTAAACGACTATGGATCGCCCACTGAATCCATTCATGTAGATACACGTCAGCCAAAAGGGCTGATACGGTCCAAAAATCTTGGAGGGCAAGTTTCAGGCGATAAGCTCTTGCGGTCTTTAAATTCATATCTTTCAGTTTCGTCAAACTTTCTCGTTGATGTTCCAGCAGCTTATTTTCATTACGTAACCAAAGGTATTTCGTTTTATTGAGTTCTGGGATCTGCTTTTGTTCTTCCTTTCGAACTTGGTCGACTGCTTCATTGACCATCTTCATCACGTGAAATTTATCGAAGGTAATGTGAGCGCCAGGGAAGTATTTTTCGATGCCCGCAATAAAAGCGAGAGACATATCGCAACAGAATTCCTGAATCTGCGAACAAGAAACTCCCTTTTGCTCAAGGAACCTTTGTAGAACAACCAAGACATCGGATCCCTTGCCTTCGGTGGCAAAGATCACCTTTTTGGTGTCCATGTCAACGAACAGGGTAATGTATTGGTGACCACGGCGGCTTGAGGTTTCATCCAGTGCAATTCGTTTTACGTGCGATATATCCATTTCATCCATCGTACGGTTTACATAATAGTGAAAGATGCGCCACAACCGGGTGTCGTGCTCTCCGACTTGACGTGCCACAGCCGCTACGGGCATCTCTTTCATCAAAGACAGAACAAACGACTCAAAAAGCCATGTAAATCCCGTTGCAGGTCTCGCCCAGTTGACCTGAACTGTGGAGATTTTCTTGCAGGTTTTGCACTCAATGCGAGGAAGACGGGCATGAAGGAATGTTTTGTACTGGAAAAAGTCCAAATGTCTCCAAGTACGATTTGGATTCACGACATCATATACTTTGTTGCCTGTGCGGCCACAAACCGGACAAGGAAATGTGGCTCCCCGAGGGAAATCAAGGGATACATGCAACTCACCGGCATTTTTATCAAATTCGCGATGGGAAACGAACCAAGGATCTTTGATCCCTAACGCCTCTTGAAACAGATCCAACTCTTTTTGATGCTCTACCACAGGGTCTCACTCCAGATTCATGTTTAATAGGCTATTAGCCATTATTGACCCTGTTGAAAACCCATAAACCCACATTGTTTAGCGAGGAAGCAAAAAACTACGCTCAGCCAAAGGGATTTGTTTGTTCCTAGCGAGCATGTTGGCGCCGGGGCATTCAGATCCAGACGATGGACGGATTGTTGACAGTTGCCTGTTCGTGGATTATAACGACACGCTCGCCAACTGTCCGGACGGAAAACTCCTTGTCTTTTCGAATCTTATAAGACAAGACAGTGATGGGCAGATTGATACACTCAAGATTCACGAATACGATTTTCCAAAAATTACAGATGGTTACTACAACCACTGTTCAGATAAAATGGCATTGGCTTCGATTTGTACATAAGGTGGTGAACAGTCCTACATATCGATCAATGGTTCTGGTTCCTGATCTTCTCTTTTTCAAGTGATTGTTCTAAATTTTTCTTATTTTTTGTTTTTTGTTTGTTAGGAGGAGTTTTATGAAAATGCGAAAGTTCGGATTACGAATTGTCGTGATTCCGATTTTGTCACTCGGACTTGTTTTGAGTCCCATTCCTGGACTTTCAAAACTGACAAAGGCCGGAGAAGCGGATTCTCCTGTAACGGTCCCGAAAACAGTTCAGGAGCCGAAAAGTGATGTTTCATTCACATCGCCACGGCAGGGTCCGCAAGAGTTGGAGCAGTTTCGGACGGCCACATCGAAACGGTATGTAAACCCGGATGGTTCATTCACCGAAACCCGGCTTCGACAGTCCGTAGATGTACAAACCGCCACGAGCCCAATCAGGACAAGGGAAGCGG
>NZ_JBHSHC010000109.1:0-13993 GCF_042652925.1 Effusibacillus consociatus | reverse complement strand
AAGCTTAGTCATCAAGAGAGTACTGCGAAGCAAATCGGCTGGATCACGGGGTTTCCTTCCTTTCGTCTTGACGGTACAACAACACTGTGGACACACCATTATTATGTAAACACCTCCCCTGGCGGTGCTTTATATACACAAGATTCGAGGTATCATAGTGGTTGGGAAACAAGGCAAATGAATTTCCGGGCGGCTAAATGCGATGCATGTAACAGTCAATCAGTAACCGCTGCAGGACCAAATAGTACTCCAAACACTAGTACCCCATCAGTAAGCTTGAATAGTTCTGGGATTAGTGCCAGCTGGAATTGGCAAGCACCTAACGTCAGAGTCGATAATTATTCTTACCTTCCATCTTACGGAAGGTGGGAGCATTTTTATTACGGGGCTGCTAGAGGATCTACTTACCAAGCCGAACCTGGCATTCAGATGACCAATACTTCAGGGAATATGGTTGTCGATAATTATGCTTATGTTGAATGGTTCAAATATATTGATGGAGTGACCGATTTAGGTGACTCTACTTATACGAGGTTTGGTTCGAGACTCTTTACCAGATTTCTAATACCCTAGCTAGCAATTTAAATATGCAAACAAAATGCTCACATAAATATGTGTGAGCACTTTGTTTTGTTCGGAAAAAATGCGGTTGGGGTCGAGACAACAATCTAACCATATACTCTCAGTTTTATGTTCGTTAATGCCGCCTGTATCGGGGAGGGGGGTATCGGCTACCCCTTATCACCCAAAATCATGTCCCACTACAGCTTGCGAAAAATCTGTAAGTATACACCATCAACGAAAATGAAGAAAGCCCGTTTCAATGAAAGTATCACAAGGAAGCTTTTAAAGCAAAGGAGTTACTTGGAAGGAGTTACTTGGAAGGAACAAGAAGCAGAGATTTCACGGGAGGAGAATAGAGTAATCGCCGTGATGAAGCATAGATCGGCCGGTACCAGAGTGGGACGCAACGCAATGGTGATGATGAAGCAGATTCTACGCGGTCACCGTAAACCGCTGCAATTGGGAAACCACTCGATGCAGTTCAAGTTCAAGCAGCCGTTCCTTCGCCTGTTCCAGCAAAAATTGCAATCGGCAGTCCCCAATCTCCCGCTCAAGCGGAACTTCGGTCACAATGGTGGCAAGGTGTTTGGAAAGAAAGGCCGATTCACGGTGCAGTTCCAGCTTTTCCCGCATCTTTCCTTTGACCTTTTCAAGATTGCTGTATAACTCTTCAATCGAACCATGTTCGGACAAAAGCTTTAATGCGGTCTTTTCTCCAATCCCGGGTACACCCGGAATGTTATCGCTCGTATCCCCCATCAAAGCCTTCAAATCGGTAATCTGATCGGGGCCAATCCCCCATTCTTTCTGCAGACGGCAAGGAGTGTACAGTTCAAGCTCCTTGACCCCTTTTTTCATAATCGCAACAGTAACAAGTTCCGATACGAGTTGAAGGGAGTCTCGATCCCCTGTCAAAATTGTAACGCGGTGACCCTCGCATTCCGCTTTACGAACGATGCTCCCGATCAAATCGTCCGCTTCAAACCGGGGATCGGATTGTTGAGCGACCCCAAGATGCTCCAATAGTTCCCGAGCCAAGTCAAACTGTGGATGAAGTTCATCGGGCAGTTCGCCTCGTGTGGCTTTGTAAGCAGGGTAAATTTCACGCCGGAAAGTGTCACGGGACACGTCCCAGGCCACAAACAAATGGCTTGGCCCCATGATATCACAAGCACCTGTCAGCATGTTGAGAAAGCCTTGGACACCATTTGTATAAACACCGCTTTTTGAACGCATCAAACGTCCGGAATAAGCAGTTGCAAAAAATGCTCGTACCAATAAGGAACTTCCATCCACTACAAGAACATGAGAATCAACCAAAAGAACACGCTCCTCAACAGGGATTCCCCATTATACCATGATCGGTCGGGTCACTCTATCTGGCGTTCACTTTCAACTCGTTTTTCATCAATAAAAAGTAGCGGATACTGTCGAATAACGACTGCCAGCTTGCCTCAATGATGTTAGTCGACACACCTACAGTATTCCACTGCTCCTTCCCGTTGGACGATTCCACCAATACCCTAACTTTGGCAGCGGTCGCTCCTCCTTCGTCCAGAACCCGAACCTTATAATCGGAAAGATGCATCTCTCTGATCTCGGGATAGAACGACTCCAATGCTTTGCGCAGAGCATTATCGAAAGCATTGACTGGTCCGTTACCCTCGGCAGCCGCATGGACCACCTCATCAAATACACGGAGCTTGACGATCGCCATTGTATTCACGGCTGAATCCTCTGTCTCGACAAGAATTTTAAAAGACTCGAGAGTAAAGAATTCCTTGACCTCTCCTAACTCTTCCCGCACCAGCAGCTCAAAGGAAGCCTCCGCCCCTTCATACTGATACCCTTCATGCTCCATTTTTTTGAGTTTTTGGAGGATGCGCTTATTCACAGGATTTGATTTATCCAGATCCATATTTAATTCTTGAGCCTTATAGAGCAGATTACTTTGACCCGACAATTCGGATACGAGTACCCTTCGCTGGTTCCCCACCCTTTCCGGGGCCATATGCTCATAGGTCTCCGGCGATTTCAGGATGGCACTGACATGCATGCCACCTTTATGGGCGAACGCGCTCATTCCCGTAAACGGTTGATTATTGGGAGGGGCAACATTCGCAATTTCATGAACATATCGGGACAGGGAAGTCAGTAAACTAATCTGCTCTTCTCGCACACAGGAATAGCCAAGTTTCAGTTGAAGGTTCGGAATAATCGAAATTAAATTGGCATTTCCACAACGTTCTCCGTAGCCATTCATGGTTCCCTGTACCTGTCTTGCCCCTTCTCTTACGGCTGCAATTGAATTGGCCACAGCACATTCCGAATCATTATGGCAATGAACACCGATCGGTGTTGTCAGCTTCTGTTTGACAACGGCCACGATCTCTCCGATCTCGTGCGGGAGCGTTCCACCATTGGTGTCACAGAGTACGATCCAATCCGCTCCCCCTTCCTCTGCCTTTTTCAAGGTTTCCAATGCATAGGTGGAATTTGCCTTATAGCCGTCAAAGAAATGCTCTGCATCAAAAATAACTTCTAATCCGTGCGATTTTAAAAATTTGACAGAATCGTAGATCATAGAAAGATTTTCTTCTAACGTACTGTTCAGCGCATGCGTCACTTGGAAATCCCACGTTTTCCCAAAAATAGCGACAACGCTTACGCCAGATTCCAAAAGTTTCTGAAGATTTTCGTCCTGATCTGCTGAAATTCCCTGTCTTCTCGTACTGCCAAACGCGGTGATCTTGGCGGTTTTTAAGGGAAGCTCTTTCACCTTTTGAAAAAACTCCATGTCCTTTGGATTGCTTCCCGGCCAGCCCCCCTCGATGTAATGAACGCCGAACTGGTCAAGGCGAAGCGCAATTTTAAGCTTATCCTCCACAGATAAGCTGATTCCCTCACCTTGGGTTCCATCTCGCAGTGTTGTATCATAGATCAGTACTTTTTCCAACGTATGTCCCCCCTGCCTCTTCTACTCGTTCTTTTCTCCGCTTTTATAGCCGTCGTCAAAAATAAAAAACTCCCGTCTCCACAATCCAACCCGCATCTTCTCATTGCTGCGAGTTCGATTGCTGAGGCGAGAGTATCGCGGTACCACCCAGCTTCTCTGTTTTTCTCACGAAAAACAGACTTACCAAGTCCAATCTGGACTTCAGTCCGTTAACGGGGACCTCTCCGTTGTTTCTTACTCGGGCTATTTTCCTGCCCTTTCATAAACAAAGCTCCAAGGTGATTTTTAAAGAAGGATGACGACCGCCCTCGCAGCCCATGGGTAACGGCTCTCTGTTCGTCAGCACTTTCTTCTACTCGTCCTTTTCTTCGCTCAATATTTATCGTTAGGAGAGATTATAAATATCCGATCAGTCTCTGTCAACAGTAGTTTTTTAACAAGACCGGAAAATCAGGAGGGATTGGCATTTTATCATCTTTGAAATACACCTGGGGGGTATGATACTATTAATAAAAGGAGGAACAGATCCTATGGAACATAAAGATTGTACAACCAGAACCAGTCATCATAGCGACAAGACAAAAACGGATTTAATCTCCCGTTTAAATCGAATCGAGGGCCAGATTCGCGGTGTGAAAGGCATGATTGAAAAAGACACCTACTGCGATGATGTCCTGAACCAGATTGCAGCCATACAGTCGGCATTGAATAGTGTCGGGAAACTCCTGTTAACCAGTCATATGAAAAGTTGTGTTGTCGAGCGGATTCAAGAAGGTGATCATGAAGTGATTGATGAACTCATGAAAACCATGAATAAACTCTTGAAATAGACGATTTGCCTGAATTCACACGACAACCTATCATTTGTTTTGATTATAATAGCAACAATACAACTGAAAACCTTGGGTGCTGTCTCCTCCACATCTTATAATGATGGGAGGTGGACAGCCTATGGAGATAAAGGACGCACTGCTACTAATGATCAGCTTTGGATCGTTTATAGTTGGTCTGGTTTCCGTAATGGTTGCTTTGACAAAAAAGAAGTAACCACCCAAGGTTGGCGCCCGCGGTGGCTACTTCTGTAGACATAAAGCTGTTCTGATCTGCACTTGAACGGAGGATTCCACCCAAGGCCGGTTGTATAGAGTCGGGTCTGATCACCCGGCTCTTTTTTAATATCTTCACAAGATATTATTTGATTCTATTATAGCCAATAGCGATACAATTGTCACATATCGTGACCAAAAACTTTTACGACAGGTCGTTCGATCGTTTGGATTTTAAGGCACATTAATCACAAAAGGCACGGTAAATACTTTTCCTTGGTGTTGAAATTGTCCCCAAATTTTGTAGGTCCCGCTGGTTGGGAAAGACGTCCCGAATTTAGCGACCGGTCCGGTCGCTTTTTCCTCGAGCGGATGGTTATGGATATACTTCTCAGCATCCGCACTTAAAATCACTACATGTCCGACAGCGCCCAGGTATTGCTCAAGATTTGTGATCGGCTGCTTTGTGGCTGCGTCTTTGATAGTGAAAGACATTGTAAGTTCTTTTCCCGCTTGAAGATTATCGAGAGACAGGGTCACTTCCTTACCGTCCACCACTTTCGTAAAGTTTGTCTCCGGTTGAATCGGTTTCTGTGCCGGGGCATCTCCCTGCACCTGGATCCATTGGCTTTCAGTCTTTGCTCCGCCGCCCTCCGGAATGAAATCAGCAATTAACTTGTAGTCTCCACCTGACGGAAACTGGGTTTTAATCTTGAAAATTCCCTTTTCCGTGTATTCCGGGTGAATGTGGTTAAAGTACGACAGATCTTTGCTTACCACAATCAGATGCAGCTTTTTCTCATGGCTGATTTCGAATTTCTCGATCGGTTTGCCCGTATTATCCTGAATTTGAATGGATAGTTCCTCTTCCTTTTTGCTCTCAGGTGTCTGACTGGCAAATTTCCACACCGCCTGTACCTGGGATGTATTTGTCGATTCATGTCCGCCATGCGGTTGGTTATGCTGATCGTGTTGACCCTCCTGGCCGTGCGGATCCTTCGCTTGGCCGCATGCTGTCAGAACGGTTAAACCAACAAGCACGATACCTAGACCTAGCTTTGGCATTTTCATGAGTCCGGTTCCTACCTCCCCGTGATTTTTGTGTCTCTGTTACTCCACATCGTACCCTTGATCTTCAATTGTCTCTTTCACTTTTTCCAGGCCGACTGCCGACTCGTCAAAAGAAACGGTTACCTGATTCGCGGACAGATCGACTTTTGTGGAACTGACTCCCGCCAATTTTCCGAGCGCTCCTTCGATCGCATTGACACAATGACCGCAAGACATACCTTTTACATTTAACGTTACGTTCATGTTAAATTCCCCTTTCTTATTTAAGAGTTACTTTCTTAAGTCGCAAAGCGTTCAGTACAACTGATACTGAGCTGAATGCCATGGCTGCTCCCGCTACCCAAGGGGCTAGCAGACCTACGGCCGCCACCGGAATGCCTACTGTATTGTAAAACAGCGCCCAGAATAGGTTTTGCTTGATGTTTCTCATGGTTTTTTGACTAAGTGTAATTGCATCCACGATGCTGGTTAATTCCCCTCGCATGAGTGTAACATCTGCTGCTTCGATAGCGATGTCAGTTCCTGTGCCAATGGCAATGCCTACATCTGCAGTCGCGAGAGCAGGGGCATCGTTAATCCCATCACCAACCATGGCGACTTTTTTTCCCTGCTTTTTAAACTTCTCTATTTCTTCAGCTTTCCCTTCGGGCAAAACCTCCGCACGGATTTCCGTGATGCCGACCTGCTTGGCAATCGCTTCTGCAGTTCGCCGGTTATCACCCGTGATCATCACCACCTCCAGGCCCAGTTCCTTCATTCGCTGAATCGCTTCCTTGGAACTTTCTTTTACTGTATCTGCTACGGCTACGATTCCCGCCAATTTGCCGTCCACAGCTGCCAACATCGCCGTTTTTCCTTCGCTTTCCAATCGCTCCATTTGATCAAGAGCACCGCTTATGTCGATGTTCTCTCGGTTCATTAATTTCCGAGTTCCCACATACAAATCTTTGCCGTTTACTGTCGCATGCAGCCCGTAGCCCGGAATTGCTTCGAAGTCTTGTGCATCGTGAATCTGAATGTTTTTCTCCCCGGCTCCTGTGACGATCGCCTGGGCAAGCGGATGTTCGGATTTCTTTTCAGCAGAAGCAACAAGGGACAGCAATTCAACTTCTGAAATATCCGTTAAAGAGATTACATCGGTCAACTCGGGCTCTCCCTTGGTAATCGTGCCGGTCTTGTCAAGAACGATGGTATTCAGCTTGTGAACAGCTTCCAAATGTTCGCCGCCTTTGAACAGGATCCCTGATTCAGCACCTTTTCCGGTTCCGACCATGATCGAGGTCGGAGTAGCAAGACCTAAAGCACACGGACATGCGATTACGAGAACTGCAATTGCATTTTCAAGAGCGTGAGTAAAGTTCCCTGGTTCAAAAATCAGGTACCAGCCGAGAAACACTAACACAGCGATCCCCACCACAATCGGCACGAAAATACTTGAAATCACATCCGCCATCCGTTGGATGGGTGCTTTTGAACCTTGTGCATCCTCGACTACCTTAATGATCTGCGCCAAAGCAGTATCTTTTCCAACCTTGGTTGCTTTAAAGGTGAGAACTCCATTTTTATTGATGGTGGCACCGATTAACGAATCTCCCGCTTTCTTGTCGACCGGAACACTTTCACCAGTCAGCATCGATTCGTCGACCGCCGATGTACCGGAGATCACCACACCATCGACCGGTATTTTTTCACCGGGCTTGACGATGATGAGATCCCCCGCCACTACCTCTTCGATTGGAACGGTTACTTCCTTATCTTCGCGAATCACCAGAGCCGTTTTGGCTTGGAGCCCCATCAGTTTCTTGATCGCTTCAGAGGTGCGTCCCTTGGCTATCGCTTCAAACAATTTGCCAAGTATAATTAAAGTGATCAAAATGGCACTGGTTTCATAATAAAGCTTGTCGGCATTTCCGGTGACCGTCGCCACAAGGCTGTAGAAGTAAGCCGCTGACGTACCGAGTGCCACCAGGACATCCATATTCGCACTTCCGTTCTTTAAGGCTTTGTAAGCCCCCCGATAAAATGGCCAACCGATAATAAATTGAACGGGAGTCGCGAGCGCAAATTGCACCCAGGGATTCATTAAAAGATGAGGCATATAAACTCCGGTCCATCGAAAATGGGCAATCATTGTATACAGAAGCGGCAAAGAAAGTGCTGCCGACACAGCAAACCGCATCTTATGACGACGGATCTCCTTGTCGCGGTCATGCCCTTTTTCATCAGATTCCTGAACCAGAGAAGCACCGTATCCGATATCTTTGACTTTTTGGATCATATCGGTGGGACTGACCTCACTCGGGTTAAACTGAATCGTTGCCCTCTCCATCGCGAGATTGACATTTGCCTGCATAACTCCCGGCAGCTTGCTGAGCCCTTTTTCGATCCGATGGGCGCAGGCCGCACAGGTCATGCCTGTGATATCAAAATCGACTCTTTCGGTCGCTACTTTATATCCAAGATCCTCAACTTTGGCTTGCAGTTCCTGCGGGGTAACCTTCGAAGGATCGTAAGAAACGGTAGCTTTCTCCAAAGCAAAATTCACGTTTGCTTGCCCAACGCCTTCCATCTTGCCAAGCCCTTTTTCAATTCGATTGGCGCAGGCCGCGCAGGTCATGCCCTCTATTGGGAGAGATATACTTTTCATTGTGACTTCACCCCATCTAGTTAGATTGCGTTGGAGGCGGCATCTTATGTAATCTTAAGATAGGCGCCAAGTTTTTTGGTAGGATACCCCCCTACCGTATATTATATCTGGCAACGTTTCCTTGTCAACACGTGCAGATAATTTATCTACACCTCATAAAAAAAGATGCCATTCAATTGATGGCATCCTTTACCTTTAGAGTGCTGCAACAGCCTTTCGGGCTATGAGGACTCTTGCTGCATGTCGATGTGGGATATTGCTTGAATTACAATCGAAAATAAACTCGTAAGAGTCAAGCAGATCCCAGTTTTCGTAATAACTTTGCAACTCGTTTCTTTCATACAGATACTCGTTTTTTCCCCAATCGGGTGCGGCTTCAACTTCCGGATGGTTAACGAATGCGAACAATACGTTTAAACCTCCGGGCGCTGTAAATCCCTTAATCTTATGGAACTGCCGTTCTCGATTTTGGGGCGTGATATACTGCAGAGTCCCGATCGAATACACCACATCAAATTTTCCTGACAGCTGCAGTTCATTCAGATCTGACTCAAGCGTTTCAATGGAGACATTCTTCTCTTTAGCGAGCCTTTGCACTTTTTCCAAGCCCGCAGGAGCTATGTCAACAGCCAGTACATCAAACCCTTCTTGGGCCAGGAAAACACTGTCCCTACCTTCCCCCGCACCCAAATCGACCAGCTTTTTTCCCTTTCTCTGATCTGCAGGAATCAACTCCAGGATTCTCCTCGCCAGATTGTTCGGTTCCTTCCCCCAATAATACTCTTCATTCAAGTAAATCTCTTGAAGCTGATCCTTATCCATCCAATTCCCCTCCACCAACTATTTGGGCTACGAAATCATCATGAATGATAACGCAACGTAAAGGTCAAGAGGGAACAGCATAGACTATATGCAGCAGAACGTTGATATGTTTTTGTTTCGTAATGTACCCGTGTTGCTTAAACCAATCCAGCAAACGGGAACGGTCTGCATAATATTCATCTTCAATCGCCCTTATGGCATTTAGTTGTCCTTGTTTCTTTAAATTCTCCACATACTGAATTCTTTTTTGCTGATCTTCGAACATTAAATCCGTAATGCAGATTCGACCATGCGATTTCAAAACTCTTCGAATTTCTTCCAATGCCAACTGTTTCTGTTCATCGGTAAGGTGATGAAAAGCGAAGCTTGTAACCACAAAGTCAAACTGCCCATCCAGATACGGAATTGCAAGAAAATTGCCAAGCTTTGTTTCCATCTGAGGATATTTTCGCTGGCACTGTTTCAGCATTTCTTTCGATTGATCAATGCCCGCAATTTGAATCCCCGTCGCTAAAAACCTACCGGCCAAATTCCCTGTCCCGGTTCCAATATCCAAACCAAATTCCCCTGCTTTGGGCGAAACCCATTTTACGGTTAAATCAAGGGCTTCGTCATAATTTCGATGGACATTAAATGATTGATCATCGTTCCGGACAAATTCGTCATAAATAACGGCCTGTCTGTCGAAATTCCAGCGGTCGCGCCAATTTTTTCGGATTTCACGAAGTCTTTTTGACCCTTCTGCAAGCTGATAAATGTCTTCCAGCACAAGCAATTGATTCTGCTTTAAGAGATGAATCATTTGGTCGGTAGTTTCAATGATCTGCTTCATCTCCACCCATTGTGAAAACATAACGGCTCTTTGCAGCTCAAGATAATATCGGAGTTCATCCTGATCCCCTTCGTCAATCTGGTCCAACACTTTTTTAATCTCGCCGATCGGCATGCCCACTTCCCTTAAAGAAATAATCGTTTGCAATCTCCAGACTTCTTTTTCAGAAAAAGTACGGTATTGATTATGCTCCTGCTTGATCGGCGAGAGTAACCCTTTTTCTTCATAAAATCGGATCGCACGCGGAGATATTTTTAATTTATCGGCGATGTCTTTGATTTTCATGGTCTTCATACAAGGATCCCTCCGTTACTATCATAAACCTTGACGTAACGTGAAAGTAAAGAGAAAGATAGCAAAAAGCCCCACATCCATTCGGGACGCGGGGCAGTGGGAAGCACCCTCTACGGCTTTGGTTCAAGAGTAATCATCGTAATCTCCGGCCGACAGAGAAAACGGATCGGCAAGCATGTTGTTCCTATTCCTCTGTTTGTATAAACCAATAAATTCCCCGTTTTTTTCAGGCCGGAGAGGTATTTTCTTCCGAGCTTAGTGGTATAGATCGGACCCACGAACGGAAAGCGGATTTGGCCACCGTGACTATGGCCGGAAATCTGTAAGTCAATCGGATATTGTCTCGCAGTATCCGCATAGTCCGGTTCATGGGCCAGCAAGATTTTGCACGCGGTGGGAGGCAGATCCTCCATCGCCTTTTCTAGGTTCGGCTTGCCTTCCAAAACATCATCAAGCCCGATCAGGAATACCTGCTCATTCTGTTTTCTTATTGCTGAATGTTCATTTCTAAGCACTCGAAAACCGCCGCGCTCGAGACCTCGGATTACAGGATCGGCACCCGCCCTATAGTCATGGTTGCCCAACAAGGCAAACTTTCCATAAGGAGCATTCAGTCGCTCTAGAACCGGAATCGCGGGTTCCAGTGAGCGCAGTGATTTGCGGGAGTCGAGAAAATCCCCGGTAAAGCAGATCACATCCGGGCTTTCTCTGTTGATGAGATCGACAACAGTTGACAAATGCTGGGGAGAGTAAAAGAAACCCAAGTGAACATCGCTAAACAGTGCGATTTTAAATCCGCCGAAAGCACGGGGGAGTCGGGGAAGTACAATCCGCACATGAGTGAGATTCAGCCAGAATCGTTCGATAACGGAAGCATAAATACCGGTGCCCACAACTGCTGCAGTCCCCAGTGTCAATGCCAATTGAGTCAGTCCTGTCGTATCCATGTCCTTCACCTACGCATGATTTTCAGCGCAACGCTGATCGCCCATTATATTATTTGGGCAGAAGCGTAACTGTGACTATCCCCTTCTCACTCTAACTTCCTCTTGTCTTCACACACCATCAGTACATTCCCGTCCGGATCCTTAAAGGTAAAGAACGAAATATTCTCCACACCCCCGTATTATTCAAATCGGCTCCAGCGCCAGTTGAGCGTAAAGCCCCTCAAAAATGAGCTTCCCTCGCTCCAAAGCAGTATGGTCATCCAGACTGGTCAGGCGGATGCCCCGACAAATAAGATCAAGTCCGGGGGCAACCGACTCCAACGTAACTTCCTGGACTGTGTCCGCCTCATCCACGATCCGGGCAATCCGATGGAGAACCGGGTCTTTCAAGTCAAACTCCCGCAGCATCGTATGAAATGTGCAGTGCCCCCGTCTATGGGTCAACCTGACACCCGGCAGATCGAACGGTTCCGCCCCTTCGGGAAGCGGCTTGTGTCCTGACGGAATAAACAAAAATTCAGCCTCAGGATCGATAAACCTGTTGATTAACCAAGCGCACGCCATTCGATCCACGCCGACATTCTCCCAAGTAACCCATTTCACGTATCCATTCCTCCTTGTGCGGACAGCAGTGCCTCCCGCACCTTTTTCCCAAAATCCGATTGAAAATAATCCTGCCCTCTGATCTGCTGATATCGTTTGGAGAGCGCTGATAAATCCGCCATCTCCCTCTCAAGATCAGACAGGATTTCCGCATAAGCAACATCAACCTGCTGCACAAACTGTTTCACCAACGCTTCTTCCTGCCCGGGTAACACAAAACGGGACTCCATCAAAAAAGCCTCCCCGCCCAATTCCGCGATCTCCGCCGCCAACCATTGAAACTGTTCCAACGTCCGCGGCGTAACAGGAAGAACCCACACCGCATCCTGGATCAAAATAGCACCAAGACGTTTCAGCTTTCTCCACACATACACCCGTTTCGCCGACGGCTCCGGAGGAATCTTATAACAAAGGGATAACCAGGAATGCAAGGGAACACCCCCAATTTTAATGGGTCAAGGGATAAACCACGAGGCCTATGATTGCTGCGGCCAGAATCATCACCGGTTCCGAAACTTTTTTGCTCTTCCATAGCAAAATCAAAGTGACCAAAGCCAATAAGGCGGTAGTGATGTCAACGATCGACCTCTTGCCCAATACAAGAACCGCTCCCACAATCGCTCCCGTAGCCGCTGCCGTAACACCGGTAACGAATGCGTTAATCCCGGGGCGCTTGCCGTATTTTTTGAAGAAGGGAGCCGGGATGATTGTGAGCACATAAGCAGGCAGAAACGTGGCAATTGCCGCGAGGCTTGCGCCTGGAAAGCCGGCTACCAAATACCCGATAAAACCTGTCGTGATCACTACCGGCCCCGGCGTAATCATCGCAACCGCGACGGCATCGAGAAACTGATGGTCGTTTAACCACTGATAGTCCTTCACAACCCCCGAAAAAAGGAATGGAACGATCGCCAAACCACTTCCGAAAACGAAAGCCCCCGCCTTCGTGAAGAAAGTAAAGAGATTCCAAAGCGTACCCGAATCGGCCGCCTGAAGCCCCGCCACAACATTTTTTACGGGTTCGGCCGTAAGCCCCGCAACCCCCATGTTTCCCCATTTGAATCCTTTGGGCGGAGCCTTCACCAACCAGTACAAGATACCAGCTCCAAGAAAGATCAGAACTTCCTCCGATTCGGTAATTACCGTATAAAGAGCGACAACAACGAAAATTGCCCAGAGGAGCCAATCCTTACCGATTGTTTTCGAGGTAAGCTTATAAGCACTAAAAGCAATGATCCCGATTACGCTTGCACCAACCGCATAGAACACCGCTTGCATCCAGGTCAAACCACCGTACACCGTATAAGCCCATCCAAGTGCGACCACCATCAAGAAAGATGGCAGAACAAACGCAAGCCCGACCAATGTCGCCCCGAGAATTCCGTAGTGGACATACCCCAGATAAAAACCTAACTGCGCCGCAAGTGGGCCTGGAGCAAGCTGGGACAGAGCCAGCCCGTCCTTATAATCGGATTCGGAAATCCAACCCCGCTTCTCGACAAGATCCCGGAACATATAGCCTACCAGCGCCACAGGACCCCCGAAACCAACTGTCCCCAATTTCAAAAAGTAAAGAACCAACTGCCAAAGGGAATAACTCTTTGTTTGTTCAGACATGCCGTTTCTCCTCCCCGCGATATGTAACGACTGTTACATTTCATTTTATTGCTTATCGAAGGTAGGCACAATAGGATTTCCCTTAACTAATTTCATATTGCAGCCAGTTGGAGCGCTGCCCGCCCATTTTTTCGTACAACGATTGGGCAGCCAAGTTGTCTTTTGCCGTCTCCCAAGTCATATAAGCAAAGTCATACTCCCTGATGTATGACAAACAGGTTTGAAACAATTGTTCCCCTACCTTCTGCCCTCGGACGGATGGTAGAACAAACAGGTCATTCAAGATAGCAGCCTTTTTTACCTGTAACGTACTAAACGTGAAATATAACGTAGCAAACCCAATCAAGGGTCCGTCTTGTTCAGCAACAAATTGGATACCGCTTGCCGGGTTTTCAAGCAAACGGGTTACCAATCCTTGAAGCGACTCCTCACTCGGTCGAGGGCGTTTATAAAAATCGACTATGTACTGAAACATCAACTCTACAACTTGCGGGATATCCTCGTGCCTTGCCGGTCTTATATTTAGGCTCAGTTCAAATTGATTGTTGCTTAGCTAACTAACTTTTGGAGTTGGGTGTCACAAAACGTTGAAAG
>NZ_JBHSHC010000108.1:0-37567 GCF_042652925.1 Effusibacillus consociatus | reverse complement strand
GTTCCTGTTTTCACAGGTGGGGGAAAATTAAATGAGCGAATGGCGGAATTTTCAGTTGACAAATACAATTATTGCCGTCAGGAAATTGGTTCATTTGTAGAAGTATTTGTAAAGTGTTCACTGGATGAGTGCATTCGCAGAGATGTGAAAGGATTATATAAGAAAGCGTTAAATGGAGAAATCAAGTGTTTTAAGGGATTTCCGATCCTTGGGGATTCATATGGGGGATGAATTAATTCCTCCTGATCTTGGTAACCCCAAAGGTTACTTTGAGAATGCTCGTTTCTGGAGACTCAATCATCAAATTCTCCACAGTATCGGTTCTAGTTGGACAAATCCGCCTGATCGGGAAATCATACGGACGTTCCGTTTTCCTGAAGATAATATACGAACTGTTTTATCTTCTCAAGTAAAATCGATTTGGGGATTAAAACATCCTTTAACAGTACTTAGTTTCGAAATATTACGGCCCCATTTAGAAGAGGTTTCCGATATCACTTATGTTTTTGTTCATCGCCCCTTTGAGGATTCGGTTCGTTCCTTGTCGTTTCGAGATAACATTAGTAAAAATGAAGCGACCCAAATTCTAACCCCCTATTTCAAAAATCTGAATTATTATCGCAACGAGCTTGCCCAGGAGAACCAGGATATCATTGACGTTCACTATGACACTCTGTTGGAAAATCCGGAGTCGTTTGTTACTGAATGCAATCGGCGTATAGGACAGCAGCCCGATCACAATCTGGATGTCGTAAAGTCTTTTTTGGATCAAAAATTGAAACATTTCTGATCCGACAGGCAAAGAAAAAGATCGAAACAGAGGAGGGTGTCTATGTCTGACGAAGAGTTCACGGGAAAATATCTGGATGGATGGGTTTCAAAACGCTTTGTGGTTCCCATTCGCGATATTAAAAAAGAATCCTTGTTGATTATTCGTGGTCGTCGGTCGCATTATCTTGAGCAACTTACGATTAATGTCTATTTAAACGGAAAATTGGTTCATGAAAACAACTATCCGGTTGGACCGTTTACGATTTCGCTAGAAATTCCGCCCATGGAACAGTGGGAATTGGAGATTGTGGCAAGTGATGTATTTGTTCCAAAGGATAAAGGATTTGATGAAGATGTGCGACAACTTTCTTTTCTGTTGGATGAATTCTCCATTCCAAGTCTGGGGGATCGGATGGCGTCCTATGCTCACATATTTGACTTCAAACTTTCCAAAAAGGTACACTTTCTGGAGGTATGGGACCGCTTATCAAGTCTGCTTCCTGAGAAATACAAGATTCCTGACAAGGGAATGCTGAGTCCTCTGAAAGAAGTGGAGTGGTGGAATGAGATTCAGCCTCGCCCATCATCATTTATTCGAGGAACCGTTTATGATAAATTTTCAGGGCTTTCCTTGCAAAAGGCTGCTGTTCAACTGTTCAACAGCGAGAGAAAACTGATTAAGGATACTTCTATCAATCATGAAGGGCATTATGAGTTTGATGGACTGGGATCGGGAGATTACGTAGTATTGGGAAAATCAGAAAATTACGGGGACCAGGAAATTAAAATTCATATCGACGGTTACGGTAAAGCGGTTAACATACCCATGCTGCCGATGTTTTAAATACAAATGAGGTGCTGACGAGCACCTCATTTGTATTTATCCATGACTTCTTTATACACATCAAGTGTCCGTTCGACCATGCGATTGGGATGCCAGTATTTGCGGGCCCACTTTTTACTGTTAATGCACAACTTGTTTCGTAGGTCAGGATCATTCATAAGCATGAGAATCGCTTGATATAACTCCTGGCTGTTTCGTGGTTCGACCAGTATGCCGGTGTGAAGGTGGGTAACCAGTTCGGTATTTCCCCCGACACGTGTGGTGATTACGGGCAGTTCCAGCAGTTGCGCCTCCATTACCGCCAGAGAATGATTTTCCACCAGGGAAGGAAGCACGAAAAGATCAGCCTGTTTCAATAGGTACAAGATGTCGTTCCGATTTCCCAGAAACTGAACATGATTCTGCAAATTTAGTTGTTGAGTTATTTGCTCCAATTCAGCTCTCTGTTGACCGCCCCCGGCAAACCGGCAAACAAAATCATCCCGAACCTTGATCAGCTCTGCGAGAGCCTCAAGCAGATATCGCTGCCCTTTGTAGGGAACCAGTCGGGCAGGGCAGATAATGACCATCTTTCCGTCTGTTCGTGGAGTTCGCTCAATTGCTTCTGCTTCTCTGATGTACGGTTCCGTATTCAATCCATACGGAATTACAGTCAATTTTTCCGGTGACACGAAAAAACGGTTGATATGCTCTCTGCGAAGCCATTCAGTCGGGAGTATTGTGACAGCAGCAGAAGAGGCACCAAGGTGTTCTTCGACAAAGCTGTATTTCCACCGCATGGAATCTTCCTGCGTGATTTCTCCTGTCGTAAAAAACTCATCCATGAGCAATCCGTGAATGGTTGCCACAAGGGGAGTTTTCTTGGGAATAATACGGGAAAAGGTTCTCGTGGAAATGACGTCTTGTGTATGGATGACATCATAATCATTGATCCCAATCAAGGCAGATGCCAATTCGAACACTTGACGTTCAATATACCGGTGACTGACCCAGTTATCCACCCCGGGTAGTTCCTGTTGAAAGTAATCCACCATTGTATCGTTTAAAGTGAAAAGAATATCTTGTTTCTTGACTCTCCGGTTGTCTGTAATCAGATGTACATGATTCATGCCTGGATGAGTACCGAGTATATCTACCTTATGTCCTCGTTCTTCCAACCCTTTTTTCAGCACTTGCAGATAGGTATTTACTCCTCCCACATGGGGTAGCACCCAAAACGTGGCTAATAAAATTCTCATAATACTCCTCCACTGAAACCTTGGTCATATTGTTCAATATATTCCGGTTCGGCTGTTTTGCTATCCGTCTTTCCCCCGAGTTCCGTGAATTCCCCCGCTTCTGAGCTCGGAACGTGAAGGCAGATTGCCCTATCAGAACTGAACATTTACCCGAATGGAAAACGGGCTATTCTACGAGGAAGAATGCCGTGCCCCCGTCCTATTGTGGTTTCATACCCTATCCTACAAGCAGATATCGGTTTGGATTCTGAGAGTGGGAATAGGAGAGAAGCTCAATGAAAGGTTTGATTCTATGCGGAGGAAGAGGGACACGCTTGCGCCCTTTCAGTCATTCGCGTCCTAAACATTTACTTCCCGTTGCGAACCAGCCGGTGATTCAATATGCCATTGATAAAATCAGGAAGGCGGGAATTGAGGAAATTGGAATTGTCGTTCCCCCTCACTTTAAGAGTCGATTTGAAGAGTTATTGGGATATGGGAACGAGGAGGTGTCTTTACAATATATCGAGCAACACGAAGCCAAAGGAATTGCCGATGCAGTCCAGACGGCCCGGGAGTTTATCGGAAATGATTCGTTTTTGCTTTTTCTGGGGGATAATTTTTATTCGGGCGATCTGGATGAATTGGTTCGGCGTTATCAACATGACAAGCCGGAAGCTCTTCTGTTGGTAAGCCATGTCCCAAATCCGAGCCAATTCGGGGTTGTGCAGTTTGAAGGTGCCCGAATTGTCCGTGTGGTGGAAAAACCCAAAAATCCCCCGAGTTCCTATGCAATCATAGGAATCTATTTGTTTAGCCCATCTATTTTTGAGGCTATTTATGACTTATCCCCTTCCAGCCGGGGGGAGTATGAAATTACTGATGCCATTCAAGGACTGATTGACAAAGGATACACGGTAACCGCTTTGCCTGCCGATGTTTGGTGGAAGGACACCGGTCAACCAAAGAACTTGCTGACTTGTAACCGCCAAGTCCTTCTGGAACTCCGGGGAGAAACTTACGGACCGGATGTAAACATTGAATCTTCCACAATTGAAGGACCTGTAATTATTGAGGCAGGAGCCCAAGTCGTCGATTCTATCATCCGGGGGCCGGCCGTCATTGGAGCAGGTGCACGCATCATTCGCTCTTATATAGGACCCTTTACCTCAATCGGTGATAATGTCTGCATGGAGGACAGTGAGATTGAGAACAGCATTGTGCTGGAAAAGACCAGTATCCTTAAAATATCCAAACGAATTGACGAGAGTATCATAGGCGGTGAAGTGAAACTGGAGGCATCCCGCGGATACCCCCGATCCCTGAGAGTGATTTTGGGCGATCATTCCATCATGTATCTTCCGCTTGACGATGAATGAGGTGAGAGAAAGGGCGGCATCTCCTCATAAGTACAAGCGAATTTTCCGAGTGATTCATAAACTGGGAGAAGTGACGGAAGTGACGGAATAGGGGGATATCATGGACACTCAATTTCTTCATGCAGCCGAGCAGGTGATAGGAAAGTATTCGCTGCAGGCTGAAAATATTTTTCTTCTCTCATATACAGGAAAAAAAGTGATTTGGGCAATTCAAGCAAAATCAGGGGAATTCATTCTAAAAAAAATGGCTATAAGTGAAGAGCGAATCAGATTCATGCTCCATGCGATAGACTATCTGACTGGAAATGGGGTGTACACTCCGGGGATCGTTCGAACTCCTTCGGGAGAAGGATATGTGACATTCGAGGATGAACATTTTGTAGTTTTCGAGAGCGTAAGAGGGAGATCGCCCAACTATGACAACCCGGACGATCTGCTGAAGATTGTCGCGGGAATGGCGGAATTCCACAACGCCTCCAGGGGAATTGAAATACCGGATGGAACAGAGGCTGCATGTCATTTGGGGGAGTGGAAGGCTGTTTTTCAAAAACGGTATGGCGAGTTGGTGCAATGGAAAGAACAGATTGCCAAAGCAAAGAATAGAACTGATTTTGACCGGCTTTTTTTTGAGCATGTGGATGTTTTTCTGGATCAATGCCGGGAATCGATTCACATGCTTGATCAGTCCTGCTATGAGCAATGGGTGGCAGTTGCCAGGTATATCAAGACATTAAGCCACCCGAATTTTGATGTCGAAAATCTCACAATTGCAGATAACGGAAATCTGTATGTCCATGACATGGATTCTTTAAGCATCGATCTCCCCGTTCACGATCTGAGAAAAATCCTGAACCAGGTTATGAAGCAGCGGAAGGAGTGGGATCTTCACCTATTCCTAAACATGACCAAAGCCTATCAGGAAATGCATTCTTTAACCAAAGGGCAGTACTTTGTTTTGACGGCGGATTTATTATTTCCTCATCTGTTCCATGATCAGGTTTCCAAATATTATCAGAATCGGCCGCCAAAATGGACGGAACTGAAACACATCTCCCGGTTGAAGGATCTAATCGCCACAGAAATAAGCAAAGAGAAGGTACTCAGATCCTTCCTGAATCGTCTGGACGAGGTGGTTCTGCATGGTTAAGGCATTTGTACAACTGAAAAGGGTCCATGGAATGGTGAAGTTTTCAGGAATGGAGGGGAATTATGAAACTGGCTTTTATATGTACGGAATTGCTGCCATGTCCCGCAATCAGAGGCGGGGCAATCCAAACCTTGATCGACGGGGTCACACCTATTCTTGGACAAAAGCATGACCTTACCATCTTTTGTGTCAGGGATCCGAATTTACCTAATCGTGAAAAAAGGGACGGCATCCAATATATTCGTTTACCTTCCAAAAATTATGCTCGCGAAGTAGCGAAGGAACTGGCTAAACACGATTTTGATGTCATTCACGTTTTCAATCGTCCGGTGAACGTACCGATGTATAAAGCTGCTGCCTCAAAGAGCCGAATTGTGTTAAGTCTTCATAATGAAATGTTTGCAAAGGGCAAAATCAGCTACCGCCTTGGACTAAAAGCGATCAGATCCGTAGAAAAGATCATGACTGTCAGCGACTACATCGGAAAAACCGTAACCGGAAGATTTTCTTCCGCGCAAAACAAGATCCAAACCGTATATTCCGGAGCCGATTTAAGTGCTTATGTACCTGTTTGGTCTTCGAAAGGACAAGAGATTCGGGCCAAGATCAGAAAAAAAATGGGGTTGAAAGGGAAAA
The DNA here is from genome assembly GCF_042652925.1 of Effusibacillus consociatus. NCBI lineage: Bacteria > Bacillati > Bacillota > Bacilli > Caryophanales > Alicyclobacillaceae > Effusibacillus > Effusibacillus consociatus. The sequence continues at coordinate 31,573 of NZ_JBHSHC010000108.1, read as the reverse complement.
AAGTAATCCTTTTTGTAGGGAGACTCAGTCGCGTGAAGGGTCCCCATCTTTTGATTAAAGCGATGAATGATATAAAAACCAAACATAAAAAAGCTGTGTTGGTGATCATCGGCGGCAGATGGTTTAGCGATAACAGAGTGGACCGCTATGTTCGCTATCTTCACAAGCTGGCCAAACCGTTGAAAGACCGTGTGATCTTCACCAAATATGTGCCGGCCGATAAGCTCCCTGCATACTACCTTGCAGGGCATGTCTTTGTTTGCAGTTCGCAATGGCAGGAACCTCTTGCAAGGGTCCATTATGAGGCAATGGCTGCCGGGATTCCACTGATTACAACCAAGAGGGGAGGGAATGCGGAAATCGTAAACCACAAGTTCAATGGACTTGTGGTTGAAGATTACAACAACCCGAAAGCTTTTGCCAAAGCGATCGATTTCCTCCTTTCGAATCGCGATCGGGCGGGTGTTTTTGCCCGAAATGGACGCTCGTTTGTTGAATCGAACTTTCAGTTTAAGCATGTTGCAGAGAGGTTGGAAAAAGTGTACTTGGAGGCATTGGGAGTGGAGGAAAGTGAATGAACCTTCATTGACAAAATAGGCTGTTGATCAAGGGTTTCCTATGCCTTTGCACAAGAACATTCGTCCCCAGTCTCATAGTATAGCTTAGGTCACCAAGTACACCTTGGCCCTGTTGAGGGACAAAGAGACTGTGTTCCTTCAATGCAACAAGAGACGGCTTGGAAGGAGGGATGTTGTGAGCGAAGTTGCAGTAGTTCGCGAAAGGTTCTTGCCGGCAAGTGAAACGTTTATTTATTCGGAACTTGTCAACTTGAAGAATCTGTCTGCCATCGTTTGTACAAAAAAAATCATCAACTCCGATCGATTTCCATTCAAGCCCATCCATGTTTACAAGAATAAGAACCATTTATGCAGCATTCTCCAAAAACAGAAAGTCAAATTGATTCATGTTCGCTTCGGAACGACGGCAGCGCAACTTCTGGACGTGAAAAAGAAGTTGAATTTGCCGATGTTAACTTCTTTTCACGGCTTTGACCTTCCTTCGAATCAACGCAGTTTTGCAAAATATAAAGGAAAATTGAAAAGGTTGTTTGAAGAAGGGGAGGCATTCACGGTTACCTCGAACAATATGAAGAAAATTCTGTTGAATTACGGCTGTCCAAAAGAGAAAATTGTCGTTCATCACAGCGGAATCGATGTGGAACGTTTTCGATTCCAACAACGCACGATGCCGGAAGACGGAAAAATTATTTTGCTGTCAGTAGGGCGTTTGGTTGAGAAAAAAGGGATGAAATATCTGATTGACGCTTTCTGCAGAGTGCAAAAAATCTATCCGAATATTCGTCTGCGCATAGCGGGAGACGGTCCACTTCGGAACAAACTGATGAAACAGGTCAAATCTCTTAAATTGAACGACAAGGTTAAGTTTCTGGGTGAGGTCTCCCACGACCAAGTGGTCAAGGAAATGCTGGAAGCCCATGTGTTTGTTCTCGCCAGTGTCACTGGGAAGTACGGGAACCAGGAAGGGATACCCAATGTGTTGAAGGAGGCAATGGCAACCGGTCTTCCGGTCGTGTCGACAAGTCACGCGGGAATTCCCGAACTCGTCCGTGACAAAAAGTCAGGATATCTGGTTCCGGAAAGGGACTCCACAGCATTGGCCGATCGTATTCTTCATCTCGCAGATACCCCTGAGACATGGGGCAAACTGGGCAAAACCGGGCGCAAGACGATAAAGCGTTCATTTAACTCTGAGAATCAAATTGAAGAGTTGGAACGGATCTATGACCTGGTCATGCAAATGTAAACTTGTGAAAGGGGGAGATCTATTGAACGTGCAGAAAGCGGATCTTGGCGTGTTGGTGGACGACAGCCAGTTGAACCATGCACTGGCAGGACGTCACGGATTCGAATATTTGCCATTTTATACAATAGCGGCTGAGCAGGCCGGGGCTAATGTAGTGTTTTTTTCTCCCCGCATGCTGCCGGCCAGAAACGGAAAAATTAATGCTTTTACCTGGGATCGTACGAGAAAAAGTTATCAATTGGGTGAGTACGAAATCCCTCCGGCGATTCACAACCGGATTATTTTTTCAAAGAGCAATGCAAAGCGGGTTAGAGCTCTCTTCGGTTCCTATCCAACGATTCTCTATAACGGGATTACCCGATTCGACAAATGGGAGGTTCACCAGCATCTTTCGAAAAACCCCGATACTTCTCAATATTTACCGGTCACCGCACAATTCAGTTCACCTCATCAGATGCACAAATGGCTGGAGCAGTATGAAAACATTTATCTGAAACCCTGCAGCGGAAGTCTGGGTCTTGGAGTGATGAGACTGCGGCAAGCGGTTCATGAATATGAGATCTCCCGCACCGAAAACCGGTGTTCCTGTCATTACAGGGTTTCCGAAAACCGGCTTCCGGAAATCCAAAAAAGAATGATGAAGCGCCCTTACTTGATTCAGGAAGGAATCCCCCTGCTTGCGATCTTGGAACAACCTGTTGATTTTCGGGTATCCGCTCAAAAAGGGGCTGCAGGTCAGTGGGAAATTACAGGAATAGTAGCTAAGGTAGGCAGCGCGGGCGCACATGCCACAAACCTGGCAGTAGGCGGCAGAGCCGTCGATGCACAAGAGGTTCTTGCGAAAGTTTTTGATCCGGACATGGCCCAATTTCTATACGCAGAGCTGGGAAAATGTGCTCTGCAGATCGCCGGAGAAATGGAGTCAATGGGGCCGCATATTTCGGATTTGGGGCTGGATTTAGCGATTACGCAGGAAGGAACGATAAAATTCATCGAAGCGAATGGGAGAGATTTGCGAATTACGTTCCGGAATGCTCAAAGAAGAAAAATGTGGAGACATACATTTACCAATCCTATTTTATATGGACTCTATTTACTAGGTAAAAAGGAGGGAAGCGATTGGAACGAATCTCATTCGGCAGAATGTTGAACACGGAAGAAGTGATTGAGAAAATTGATCACGCGATTCGTTCTAAGCAACCTTTTTGCCTGGTGCGGGTCGGAGATGGGGAAAATCTCGTTCTGGCTCAGGAAAAAGTCATGCCGATTGATCAAGTGATACGGACACGATGGGGGAGACGTTCCAGAGAAACGAAAAGCAAAGGGATCAGTCTCCCGAATCTGAAGGCCCGTGACAAAATGATCAGAGCAATCAAACAAGCGGATTTAGTGGGAATTCCTTATTATAAAGACCGGGAGCTGAGGGCACCACAGATCTATCTTCGTTCTCTTACAAACAAATGTTTCAAAACATATGGAATTCGGCCCAAGCAGGTTTGTCACACCTTGGTAAACCGCCATCTGGTTGAAAAACAGAGCTTCTGGCAAATGCTGAGAGGGCGCAGAGTGACGGTAATATCAAAATGGGCAGATTCTTTTGCGAAACTGGTCGAAAAAGAATATGCCGATTTTCAGATTCAGTTTGTGGCAAAAATTCCATTCTCCCATTATGACCAAATTGAACAAACCGTACGCCGGATGGAGAAAGTCGACTGTGACATTGTTCTGATTTCGACAGGCGTGAATGCCGTAATCCTTGCGGAAAAACTCGCCCGCCGGCAGGGAAGGGTGGCCATTGATTTTGGAAAATCGGCAATGTTTATGATTCAACGAAAGAAAGATCGAGTGCGTCCCTGGAAGGCGGGAGATTCATCATGAGGATCACTGTGATCGGATCGGGATATGTCGGGACAACAACAGCCATCGTCCTGGCTTCTCTGAATCATCAAGTGATAGGTGCCGACATTGATACTTCGAAGATAAGCAAGCTGAAAAAGGGAATTCTTCCGTTTGTAGAACCGGGGCTTAACGATCTGTTATCGGAAATGTTAAAAACAGGACGATTGAATTTTACCGACAATATTGTTACTGCAATTCAGGAAAGCGATGTGATCTACATTGCGGTCGGGACCCCTTCCCGTGAAGACGGAACGGCCGACCTGCGTTATTTGCAAGCAGTGGCGGATAGGATTGCAGGCGCAATAAACGGATACAAAGTGATTGTCGTCAAGAGTACGGTGCCCGTGGGAACCAATCGATGGCTGTCCGATTATCTCAGCGATAAAATCGGAAATCCCAAACTGTTTGACGTAGTGTCCAATCCCGAGTTTCTGAGGGAGGGATCGGCGATGTACGATACGCTCCACCCGGATCGTACCGTATTGGGCGGAATGAGCGGCCATGCGATTGAAATCTTGAAAGAAATCTATCAACCACTGGGAAGCAAAGTCCTGATTACGGATTGGGAAACCGCCGAATTGATCAAGTATGCCTCCAATTCGTTTCTCGCCACCAAGGTTTCATTCATTAATGAGATGTGCCGGATTGCGGAGCGAGCAGGCGCCAATGTGGTAGAGGTTGCCCAGGGCATGGGGATGGATGTCCGAATCGGAGCCAAGTTTTTGAATGCGGGAATCGGCTACGGCGGTTCGTGTTTTCCAAAAGATGTGAAGGCTCTTATCGCAACCGCCAGAGAGTTGGGGGTGGAGTTGAAGATCTTGGAAGCAGTTGAAACTGTCAACCGGACTCAGCCCCTTTTTTATCTGAAAAAATTGGTTCAGACTTTGCGGGAAACCGTGGATAAACCGTGGATTGTGGCCCTGCTCGGTTTAACCTTTAAACCGAATACGGATGATCAGAGAGAATCACCGGCGATCCGGATTGTTGAAGAATTACTGCCAGATTGCCAGGAGATCCGAATTATCGATCCAACAATTGAATTCCCGGATCAAACCCCTTGGCCGGACGAACGGAAGGTTGTCGTTTGTAAAACGGTTGAAGAAGCCTTTTCTGCGGCCGATGCCGCAATTCTGTGCACGGAATGGGAAATGTTTGCTAAGATAAACTGGGAGGAAGCGGTTCGCTGCATGCGGAACCCTATCCTGTTGGACGGACGGAACTTTTACAATCCGGAACAACTTCGGGCGGCAGGCATTCGATACTTGGCACTGGGAAGAGGGAATTCAACTTGAAGATCTTGGTAACGGGAGCAGCAGGATTTATCGGTTCGCATTTGGTGGAACGGCTGTTGGCCGACGGGCATCAAGTGATCGGCGTTGATATGTTCACCAACACAGGTTGGAGTCGCTTCAAGCTTTATAATATTGCTCAGGCTCAGCATCATTCCAACTATACTCTGCTGGAACAGAATCTGTTGGAGATGGATTTGGCGCAGCTTATTTCGGATACGGACGTAGTCTTTCACCAAGCGGCAATTGCAGGTGTTCGGAAAAGCTGGGGGAGCGACTTTCAGGACTATGTGAAGTTGAATATATTGGCAACACAACAACTTTTGGAAGCATGCAAAAATAGCAGCATCCGGAAGTTTGTTTATGCCTCTTCCTCGTCTGTCTATGGAGGCACAAACGGTCCGACCTCGGAAGAAAAGCTGCCTTCGCCGGTATCCCCTTATGGAGTGAGCAAACTGGCGGGAGAACACCTCGTCCAACTCTATTACGCAAATTACGGAGTTCCGGCCACTTCTCTTCGCTACTTTACGGTATACGGGCCTCGTCAACGGCCGGATATGGCTTTTCATAAGTTTTTAAAAGCAGTCTTGCAAGGAGAGCCGATTCCTCTCTACGGAGACGGTCAACAAACTCGTGATTTCACTTATATTCAGGACGCGGTGGAAGCAAACGTGCTGGCGATGAACTTTCCGGAGCACGGGAACGTATTCAACATCGGAGGCAAAGAGCGGGCTTCGGTTCTTGAGGTTCTGGAGTTGGTAGGAGAGGTGACAGGACTGGATGTTGCAGTTCAACATCTTCCGCCGCAGCACGGAGACCCGCTTCATACATGGGCCGATATTACACGGGCAAGAGAGCGACTTGGGTACGATCCAAAAGTCAGGTTAAGGGACGGCCTGGAAAAAGAATGGGAGTATATCCGGGAAATCTACACGAAGTAATTCCGAAATGACAAAGGCACTCGAATGAGTGCCTTAATACATATCGGTTCGCCGATCTTCAAATATGGGGATGCGCTTTCGCACGGAATCAACCAGATCAAGATCGATCTTGACATGGAAGATTCCCTCTTCTTCCCCTGCTTCAAACAACACTTCTCCCCAAGGGTCGACAACCATGGAATGACCGAAGAATTCAGTATCTCCGGCCCTTCCCACCCGATTGCAGGAGACTACGAACATTTGATTTTCAATAGCCCTCGCCACTTGCAGCGTCCGCCAGTGATGCAGGCGGGGGTGCGGCCATTCGGCCGGAACAAACAGGATCTTTGCACCGGCCAGGGCCAATTTTCGCGTGAGTTCAGGGAAACGAAGATCATAGCAAATGATGGTTGCACAGGGTACCCCTTCGATCTGAATCTGACCTTCAGCGGTACCTGCATGCAAGTACTGTTCTTCCTCCATCAGCCGGAACAAATGGAGCTTCGAATAGGAAGCTGTCTGGTTTCCGTTTCGATCGAACAGCAGCGTAGTGTTGTAAACTTTTCCATCCTGCTTGTACGCAACCGAACCGGCCAAAATATTGATATTCAGACTTGAAGCCAGTTGGGACATTTGCTCCTTCGTTTGCTCGCCGGAATCGTCTGCAAGATCATGGATCCGAGTCAGATCGTATGCAGTTGTCCATAATTCCGGGAGGACAACCAGATCGGTGCCCTTTGCGGCAGCCTCGCGAATCAACTGATCTGCGTGCCTGCGATTCGCTTTCACATGCCCGAATGCAATATCCATCTGAATGATGGCAATCCGCAGTTTCTCCATTACGGTTCCCCCAAATGCCTTTTAGACTCGTTTCCGTTTTCTCAAAACATCCTTGCTTTGTTGAAGAAGGGCTGTCACCATGTCCAACTGATTCATTTCTGCGACTAGAGTCAATGTGACAGAAGCGGTTCCGTACCGTTGAACCAAATCGGCCAGGGCTTTCTTATGCGTCTCGGTCACAGGGCCCACATGCAGCTCCAGATATTCGGCGATTTCATTTATTTCCTCATTGAGATCGGGAGTATGGATGTCGGCGTTGCGCGTTTCTTTTGCCATTTGGTTTATTCCTCAACAACTTTGACTTTCGCCATTTTATCGCCTTGTCTGATATCGTCAACAAGCTCCATCCCGTTCACTACTTGACCGAATACTGTGTGATGTCCATCAAGGTGAGGCTGCGGCTCATAACAGATGTAAAATTGGCTTCCGCCGGTGTCACGTCCCGCGTGCGCCATTGCAAGGGTGCCGCGCTGATGCTTGTTTGGATTGATTTCACATTTAATTGTATAACCGGGTCCGCCGGTTCCTGTTCCGTGCGGACAGCCACCTTGGGCTACAAAACCTTGAATTACTCGGTGGAAAGTCAATCCGTCATAAAACCCCTCGTTTGCAAGCTTTTCGAAGTTTGCAACCGTATTGGGAGCGTCCTTGTCAAATAATTCGATTTCCACAGTTCCACCTTTGGCCATCTCTATGTATGCTTTTTTCATGGAGTTTTTACCTCTTTCTAAAGGGATTTATAAGTAGAGTATTAAACACTGCGGTTGCTGTCAAATGAAAATGACAATGAAAATGAAACAAGCCCTTCAATGAGAAGAGCTTGTTCGGGCATTATCGGCCGGTAGGGAACACCCTTCGAATCACATCCCCAAGTTCATTGATGCCCGCCCGAGTTCTGGCCCCTACCCGATTGGCGTTAAATTTGTTGAAGCGAGTCATTAGGGTTGGATCGTTGGATGAATAAACGGCAGAAATTGACGGATCTGCCTGTCGGACCGCGGTCTCAACCCGCTGCTTCATGTCGGGAGGGAGGTCGGTGACCGCTTGAGTGTTCGTGCCTCCACCGGTAGTTCCGGCACCGGTGGGCCCTGATCCGGTCGTTCCACCACCGGTTCTGCCTCCCGCACTCCCTCCCCCTGTCGAAGGCGCACCGAGTCCGGTGCCGGGACCGGTCACATTGCCTCCAGCCTTGCTGTAACCGTAAGTGCCGTCCGAGACTGCTCCACGCATATTATAGTCAGTTCCGCCCGCCCGGTTGGTACGATTCTCGCGTCGAACTCTTCCTTGACCAACCGCCACATACGCTGTGTTATTCTTCACCAATACAACTGCCGACGACACTCCGGGTACTGTCCTCATTACACGTTCCGCAATATCAGGGCGGGACACATAATCAGTCCGATTGTTCATGATGCGGACCCCTTGATTGTTCCCCATATTATTCGGGTTTGCCGCGGGTACGCATCCGGTCAGGGGGAGTGCCAACACTGCTGCAACTGTTAAAGTGAATATCTTCTTTTGATTCATCGATAAGTCACCACACTGCTAATAATTTTGCCATTTTGATCAAAAGTTTTCCCATGAAACCACCCACCACTCCAAAGATGCACCCAAAAGGCATAAGCTGGATATGTGGTTAGTTTCCCGTAAAGCGGAGTGCTTTATGTAAGCCTAAACACAATAAAAAAGAGCCCTTGGATCTGGGGCATGGGAACAAGTAGGGTGGAAGATTTGTCTCTGTAAGGATAGAATGGAGGTAAGAGAAAGGTCGGGGAGTTCATGAGATTCTTTTCCACATACGATTGGGGGAACACGAATAATCGGCCCCAGATCCAAAAAGGTACATTGGGTCGTATCGTCCGCTATTTTCTGCCTTATTGGAAGCAGTTTTTATTGGTGCTTGTTTGTATCGCACTGTCCGCGCTGCTCGGGATCCTGCAGCCGCTGATCATCAAATGGATTATAGATGATGCGATTCCGCACGGACATACGGAACTGTTAAACTGGCTGATTCTTGCGATGATTGGGGCTGCCGTTTCGGCCAGCCTGATTGGCGTGGCACAGACCTATTTTAATACCTTAATCGGGCAGGGCGTGATGTATGATATCCGGAATGGGATGTATCACCATTTGCACCGGATGTCCCAGCAGTTTTTCACCAATACGAAAACAGGCGACATTATGTCCCGCGTTAATAATGATGTAAACGGGCTTCAGACGGTTGTTACCGAAACGATATCGAGTTCCGTCAGCAACATTATTGTTGCTTTATCAACCGGAATCACGATGTTTGCTCTGGATTGGCGGCTGGCCACCCTGTCTCTCATCATTCTTCCGCTCTTCATTATTCCCACGCGGCGTGTGGGGAAATTGAATTTCCAGGTGAAGAAGAACACGCAGCAAAAGATCGGTGAGCTTTCTTCCTTAATGCAGGAAACATTGTCTGTGAGCGGGGCGATGCTGGTTAAAGCGTTTGTTCGGCAGAAATGGGAAATGAACCGTTTTGAAAAGGTGAACGAGGAACTGAAAAATTGGCAGGTTCGTCAATCGATGATCGGGCGCTGGTTTTTTGCATCAATCGGGTTCCTGTCGACTGCCGGACCCGCGATCATTTACTGGTATGGGGGTCACGCGGTGATTGATCAAACCATATCATTGGGAACAGTGGTCGCGTTTACCGCATTCCTGCAAAGACTGTTTGGACCGATTTCCGCATTGGCCAATATTCATGTAAACATTTACGGTTCGATCGCATTGTTTGAACGGCTGTTTGAGTATCTCGACATGCCGGTGGAAATCCGGGAACGGCCGGGAGCACAAAATCTTGATGCCGTAAAAGGCAGGATCGAGTTTGATCATGTTTGGTTCTCTTATCAAGATCAGCGGCCAATTTTGCAGGATGTTACGTTCCGCATTGAACCCGGACAAATGGTTGCTCTTGTCGGCCCAAGCGGTGCGGGCAAAACGACACTTGCCAACCTGATTCCCCGTTTCCTGGACCCAACAAAAGGGACGATCAGAGTCGACGGACAGGATATCCGAAACGTTACGCTGGGATCATTGGGAGAAGCGATTGGGATCGTGTCGCAGGAGACTTTCTTATTCCATGCATCCATCCGCGACAATTTGCGGTACGGCAAGTTGGATGCCACCGACGAGGAAATTATTCATGCCGCGCAAGCAGCCCACATACACGATTTAATCAGCAGTTTGCCGGAAGGGTATGATACGATTGTCGGGGAGCGCGGATACAAGCTGTCAGGAGGAGAGAAACAGCGAATCGCGATTGCTCGCGTTATCCTGAAGAATCCGGCAATTTTGCTGTTGGACGAAGCGACTTCCGCTCTTGACTCCCAATCGGAAGCGCTGGTACAGTCTGCCTTGGAGGCATTGACAAAGTCGCGAACAAGCCTGGTAATTGCTCACCGGTTGTCCACGATTCTCGCGGCAGACCGCATCATTGTTCTAAAAGACGGACGGGTTGCGGAACATGGAACCCACCGGGAACTGCTGGATAAAAACGGACTTTACGCAAGCTTGTATCATCAACAGTTTGATGCAGCCGTAAGTGTATAATTGCTGAGAGGTGGTTTGACATGTCGCTTGATAAAAAGGACCGGGTGCCGCCCGGGCAGATCTTAACCGACCGGTGGCCGGTGCTGCATGCGGGCACGGTTCCCAGAGTGAACCTGGATACTTGGACATTTCGGATTTTTGGTTTGGTTGAAGAAGAAAAAACACTCACTTTTTCGGAATTCATGAGCTTAAAGCGGTCCAAGGTGAAGTCCGACATTCATTGTGTCACGACCTGGTCCCGGTTGGACAATAACTGGGAAGGAGTATTATTCAAAGATGTCATGGATCTGGTGAAGGTGAAGCCGGAAGCGAAGTTCGTTATGGTTCACGCTGAAGAAGGGTGGACTGCGAATCTCCCGCTTGAGGATCTGCTGTATGAAGATGTGATATTTGCCCATAAACATGATGGGGTAGAGCTGACTCCGAACCATGGGTGGCCGCTGCGTCTTGTCGTGCCCCATCTCTATTTCTGGAAGAGCGCCAAGTGGGTGCGGGGGATCGAATTCATGGCGGAAGACAAGCCCGGATTCTGGGAAGAGCGGGGCTATCACCTGTACGCCGATCCCTGGTTGGAGCAGCGGTATCGTGACGATCCGGAGTGGAATGACACAGGCAAGAACACGGAAGAATATTACAGAACGATTAAGGCAAGAGTGAGGAAGGAAATGGCTGAGCGGGGGAAATAGATCGTATGAAACAAACGCCCTTGTAAAGTGATATTATCCCCTCTGAGTAAATAGTAAGAAGCTATTCTTACTATTTACTCAGAGGGGATTTTTATGGGGGATGTTACCAGATTACCGGCTAAAGCAGCCTGAAATTAGGGCATGTTCTTAACGATATATTTTGTTTCGAACGATTTCCGGGACTTGTATTGGGATGAGTGTTTGATTCTCGAACTCATAGACCTCATCGCACAACAACTGGATGTCCTCCATTATATGGCTCGACAATAAGACTGTTTTTCCTTTTTCCTTGAGTGATAAAATCAGATTGCGTATTTGTTGGACGCCATTTTTATCGAGACCATTCATCGGTTCATCTAAAATTAATAATTCAGGATCTTCCATAATTGCTTGGGCGATAGCTAATCTTTGCTTCATTCCTAACGAGTATTTCTTCACGCTTTTTTGATTCTCAGGATCCAATCCAACGTTGCGAATCGCCTCCTTAATTTGCTGTTGACTAATCAGATTTCGGATGGAAGCTAAGTATTTCAAATTTTTGTATCCTGTAAATTCCGGGATAAAACCGGGCTGTTCAATAACGGCCCCGATCTGATCTGGAAAATCAAGATCAATCCCCAACTTCTTTCCGAAGATTTCGATCGCCCCACGGTCAGGGACTAGAATGCCGCAAAGCAATTTGAAGAAGACCGATTTACCGCTGCCGTTATGACCGACAAAACCATAGATCTTCCCTCTATGAACCTCCAAACTCACATCTTTTAGAACGGTTTCGCCCCGGAAAGACTTTGTTACATGACTTGTCTTAACCGCAAAATTTGACATTCCACATCACCTTTTCCGTTAGTAATTTGAAACATTTCTTGATACGCTTCTGTACAAGAAATACAGTGCAACCATAACCACTACACATTGCATCACAACAAAGCTCGAAATCGAGTTCATACCACTGCTCACAGATAAAACGTTATATTTTTCTAACGCAAGATGGCTGCCAATCCAGAGGTTGTGCTCCGGAACAACCAAATTAACTAAATAGACCATCATTACCGTAACATAGCTGTACCCTAGCTTCCCGAACCTATAATTTAACAACATCTGAAAAACACTCATTGCAAAACTTCCAAGTACTTGAACCATGCAAACCAATAGAAGGAACTTCCACAGAGAATAAGGAGTCTCGGGCAAACCATCTCGAACGAAAGGCAGCGTAACCCCGGCCCCTTCGTAAATGCTGCGCTGGATAAACCAAGCTGAAAGATCATACAAGAGAAAATACACAACGTTATACCAAAAAATTACTACCAGATGTGACAATAGCCAATACTTCGTTTTCGATACCCTCAACATCGTATAGAGCAAATTTTTCGCCATATTGTTCTCAATGTACAAATCGATGAAGTACATTAGCAGGAGGTAAGGCAACAGATGGTGCAACAGGAGAAGAATATTCGCGCCGATGGATCCGTAGGCGCCGAACTGCAAAATCAAGGAATCATAGACCGAGAATTCCCCATTAAAATAGAAAACATTGAACGAGCCTAACAGGCCAAACAGAAGAATCGCGAAGATCCACTGTCGATAGGTAAAATGGAACAAGTTAAATTTAATAAGATTGATGAGTCTGTCCATTGGCTCTTACTCCTAAAATTCCAAGTTTTTGATGGTCAAGCGCAAAAGGAGCATCATCAAGGCTATCCCCGCCACTGGGCCTGCATTAAAAACGAAAACAACAGACAAGGCGTCCGCATATACCGTGAGGAATGCCAAATAACTGCTCTCGATACCCAGAAAGGGAACGAATTGCAGAAAAAAGTTGGCTTTTAGAATCCCGTTTGCAAATAGAACAACGGCTACAGCCAACATCGCTTTGGTGTTGCGATGTTTTTTGCTCCAGGTATAGATCAGCAAATACAGAATGGACACCAACCATACACCCAGCAAATATCGAACAAAAATCATACCCGATGCCTTCACAGGTGTGACAAAAGGGGCATAAGTCCCATGCCATAGGGCAGACACTCCCTGGCTCCAACTGGAATCATACCCTTGAAAAAGCAGTGCCAGAAGACAGACGAGACCAGTAAATAGCAGAGTGTAGACCATTCCCAAAGCAAGCAGGCTCCCGATTTTTGCATAAAGCCAGTTCGTTTTCCGTCGTAACCTCAGCATTATGTAGTGGGGGGCATGCTTATCATGACATACATCAAAAACATAGGACAAAAAGAAGAAAAGGAAGAAATACAGCTGGATATTCTTGTTGTCTAATATATCGAAAATTACGTCCCATGAATTCATCGATTCAATGGAATTCTTTAAACTCACATTATCCAGGAGGGTCATCACCACAACGATCAAGAGAAACACCAAAGTTTTGAATTTAATAGACGCCTGACTGATTTTCTGTTTCGAATACTGCAGAACCACCGCACGATCCCAATAGATTCCGGTTTTATCCATTTATTCTCTCCATTCTTGTTCTCGTGGTATAAATTGCCAGGCTGAGGAGAAGCAGACCCGCAAGAGACCCATACATAACCCCCGGATTTACGAAATCGTGGTACATTATAGCAAACCACTGCATCGGAGAAAGATTTTTGAGATAAACTGATTCCAACACAAAATTGCTAATGGCATAAAACAAAAACGGAGCGACAAATACTATGATCTTTCTCTTTACAAAACTGGATAAACATAAAGCAATACTGGCAAAACAGGCTCCCAGCAGGAAATGGCTTGCGAAAATCATCCAGATATACAATTCAGGATGGATAGAAAATACCGACGCAAGGAAGCCAATTGGTTTAAACAGAAAAGCCGGAAGAACTTCATTTTTAAATACCAGAGAAATAACCGTGTAGAACAAGAATTCCGGAAGGAACACCGCCAAACCTCCGACCAGGAAATTCACCATAAACTTCGTTCTCACATAAGCTGTGTACGAAGTCCTGAAGGCGACAAAATAAAAAAAGTTTAGGTTTCTTTCTTCCAGAAAAGAGGCGGAATAGGGCAAGATCGCAAGAAGAGGATAATAGAATGCCAAATAGAAAAAGCTTTGATGCCAAATATGGTATTTGTTTTGCCCGTTGGTGATGAACTGCTGAATCACTTCCGTATTTCCTATAATATCAGGCGCATCCAGATCAGCAAAAGTGATTGATTTTAAAATTCTTGAATAGGCGGATAAACAAATCAAAACAAGACCAATCACAACGACAAATAACATGCGTTTGTTCAATAAACCTCGTTTTAATTCTTGCAAAAACATTCCATCACTTCCCTTTTGTTTTGCTGGAGAACGGAGGAAGCTTCTCCGACAAAGGAAAAGCCTCCTGGATGTTCGAATGAAATTAGTAGCTATCCGGGTTCCAAGCACCTTTGATTGAATATGTCTTCGAGTTTGGATACGCTTCCCAAATTTTCAGCCGATATTGATAGCCCTGTTTGCCGCCCATATTGGTTAACACCTGGGCTCCGGGAGAGCTCCAACTCCCAATCGAGCTTCGCTGAAGATCATTGCTGTTCACCATCATAATATTGGCTGTCCAGTTGAGATCCATAGCGGTTACATTAACAACCGGATTCTCAGTGTCGGTAACCTTGTACGCATAAGCGGTGTAAGCAGTGTCAGAGAACCAGCCAGTGGTAACGTCGAATTGGAATTTGTAGTTGTACGCCAAAGCGGACGTAGACAAGATGCCTGATGCCAAGCCAACAACTGCCAAAGCTTTTACCTTTCTCTTCATGATCATAACCTCCTTGTTTGTTCATCATGTTCAAATCGCAAATGGAAAAGTACGTGATCAGATTCTGTCTTGTATAAAATCCCCCCTGTTTTTAGCAGATTTCTCCTATCTTTACTCCACAAAGCGATGATGTTATATTGGAAACAGTTCTTTTCCCCAAGCAGGTTTTGTGAAGGGAAGGAGGCTAGAGTCGCTCACCAAATGGCACCTGCTAAGTTTCTGTTTGGTGGCGGCTCTCTTTTTATTCATCAGATCAACGTTTTAATAAAACGATTGATCTGAGTGAACCCCTCTTTTGATACTCTTGTAAGCTACTTCCTTCAAAATTCTCATGACCATATTTTTACACATTTCCCACATATCGTACAGGCTGCAAATCCCTTTTCTACCTAAATTAACAGAATATACCTCCCTTTCCCTTTCCCTTTCCCTTTCCCTTTCTTTCTGATTCTCTGATTTACTTACTAAAACAAATAGTTATGGGATGTATTATAAAATAGTTTTGAGAGAGTACGGTCTATGCCGTGATCCCTGATTGTAGTAAGCGGTGACAACAATCTCTCTTGTGTCCCTTAGCCGCGCAAAGCGAAACCACCTGGTCAAAGATTTCTGAAAGACCTGGCTATCCTTAAAACGACGGGCCCATTTGACTGAATGTAGAGTGATCGGGTGCGTCTTCCGCAAGGTCTAATGTCATCACAGGTTGTGATCACAGGTTAATTAACATGTATTTGTACTGCAGATTAGCTCGCTTCTACATCATCTCATTCGCATAAAAAAGACTCGTGCATCTTTTTCTACACAAGTCTTCCAAAATCATTTTTCGTTTGCTTGTCAACAGCCCCAAAATGAGAGGGCCGGTTTGCTATGACCCCCATACTTAGGAGAATGGATTGTTGAATAGGATGGCATAAGTTGAATCCGCTGCAGTTTTAAAGGAGAGGATGACGGTGTCAACTCCTATCCCAACCTCTTAGCCCCCTGACGAGATGATCCGGATTATCCGCCACGGACCCGAAAAAGCTAGAGTTGCAAAAAAGAATATCATTGTCGGGGTGGGTTTGGCCGGACTGGTTGCGGCTTCTTTGCTGAAAAGGCAGGACATAATATTATAATCCTTGAAGCCAGCAATAGAGTGGGAGGACGGGTGTACACCCTGCGACCTCCTTTTAGCGATGGATAGACGCAGGCGCGATGCGTATTCCTGAATATCATTATTTGGTTTTCGAGTACATTCATAAGTTCGGTCTGCAGATTCACCCGTTCATTAACGAAACTCCAGAGGAGGTCATTTATGTGAACGGAGTCAAAACCAGAGCGAGAATTTATCACCGGCAGCCCGACATTCTTCAATATCCGGTAGCTCCACATGAAGCGTGGAAAACAGCTAAACACCTGTTCAATTTGGCTGTAAAGCCTATCGTGGATTTTATAAACAAAGATCCGATTCGAAATTGGTCTCTGGTGGTAAAGAGATTCGACAAATATTCGATGTACACTTTTTTGAAATTCTATCCGCATGAGTTTGGGACCCCTTTTTCAGAAGGCGCTATAGAAATGATGGCAGTACTTCTTGATTTGGAAGGATTGATGGAAGAGTCATTTTTGGATATCTTGCGGATTAATATGCCCTTGGTTCAGACTCGCTTCTACCAAATCACAGGAGGTAACGCTCGACTGCCGGAAGCCTTTCTCCCTCAAGTGCAGGAAGACATCGTGTTCCAACAAAGAATGTCGAAAATAGTGCAGTATAAGAACGGTGTAACCATCCACTCGATCCACCAGAGCACCTTAGAACCCTACAGTGTGACAGGGGATTTCGCAATAGTGACAATTCCTTTTACAGTGCTGCGATTTGTTGAGGTTGAACCGCGGGATTCTTTTTCACACAATAAATGGAAAGCCATTCGCGAAATGAACTTTGCGATTTCCACCAAAATCGCGATAGAATTCAAAAGCAGGTTCTGGGAAAGAGAAGGCCTCATGGGCGGCAAAACAGTGACTGACCTGCCCATCCGCTTCACTTACGCAGCGCTTGGGGGAAATTCGATTTCTCTCAAGCGCTTTTTTTGCAAGAGGGAGCCTAAAGTAAGTGACTCAACAGTGTTTTAATTGTGTGTCGTTTGTGTGTTGATCATCCTCTTCCTCCGATTCCAACAACAGCAAATTTTCTTTATAGATTAAGTATTCAGAATGTTTTTGCACACAAACAACACAGTAGTTGGAACGATTCTTGCTGCATAATTCAATTGAGTGTGGAAAACGGGAAAGGAGGAGAAAGGAAACACAGACAACTCTTATGAAAGCGGTAACCAGGATTCTAGTAAGGGGGCAAAAACGGTGAAAATTTGGACCAAAAGAGTATTTACAGGATTATTAACAGTTGTATTGGCAAGCGGTGTAACCGCGTGTTCTGTTGTGAACACAGGGTCTTCTTCGAAACAATCGGATGAAGCGAAAAAGGACAAGAAAATTGTTGTAGGTTTCTCGATGGATACGTTGAAAGAAGAGCGCTGGCAAAAAGACAAAGCACTCTTCGAAAAGAAAGTCAGAGAACTTGGCGCGGACGTGAAAACGCTTGCAGCCAATGGCGACAGCGCAACACAACTCAGTCAAGCTGAGCAATTAATCAGTGAAGGTGTCGATGTACTGGTTGTTGTTCCCTACAACGCGGAGGCAGCTGCCGCTATCGTGAAAAAAGCACATGACGCGGGAATTAAGGTTCTGTCCTATGACCGCTTGATTAAAAATGCAGATGTTGATTTGTACGTATCGTTTGATAATGTGCGTGTCGGTGAGATGCAGGCAAAAGCCATTGTTGCGAAAGCGCCAAAAGGAAACTTTGCCTACATCGGCGGTGCGGATACGGATAACAACGCCATCTTATTCCGTCAAGGTGCCATGAATGTGTTAAAACCTCTTGCGGATAAAGGCGATATCAAAATCGTCTATGACCAGTACTCAAAAGACTGGAAGCCGGAAGAAGCTCTGAAGAACATGGAAAATGCTCTTACAGCCAATAAAAATAACATCCAGGCGGTTGTAGCGGCGAACGATGGTACAGCAGGCGGAGTCGTCCAGGCCCTTAAGGGACAGAATCTTGCGGGAAAATTACCTGTATCGGGCCAGGACGCTGAATTGGCGGCACTTCAACGCATTGTAGAGGGCACACAGACAATGACCGTTTATAAGCCGATCACCAAAATTGCCAATATGGCGGCCGAACTGGCAGTGAAGATGGCGAAAAAAGAAACCGTTACCGAGGCCGAGCAGAAGGTAAATAACGGAAAGATCGATGTTCCGTCTGTTCTCCTTCCTCCCGTTCCCGTGTCGAAAGAGAACCTGGTCGAAACAGTGATCAAGGATGGCTACCAGAAACTCGAAGAAGTATTCAAGTATGTGCCGAAAGACCAATGGCCAAAGGTTAACTGATCAGATTCATAAAGAGTTGAACAATGGGAAACGTACGGGCTGTTCAGGATTAGAGTCCGTACGTTTTCTCACTATCTTTCACACGGGAGATGGAAGTATGTATGCACTGGAAATGAACTCAATTACAAAGGAGTTTCCCGGCGTCAAAGCACTCAACAAGGTGAGTTTTAATGTTCGTCAGGGGGAGATTCACGCATTATGCGGAGAGAATGGGGCGGGGAAATCAACCCTCATGAAAGTGCTGTCGGGCTTATACCCGGCTGGAACCTATGAAGGAGAAATTCGAGTTTTTGGCGAGACGAAAGAATTTCAACAGATTAAAGATGCGGAAGATGCTGGGATTGTAATTATTCATCAAGAGTTAGCGCTGGTAAAAGAACTGACTGTAAGCGAGAATATGTTTCTGGGTGTTGAACCCGGAAAATATGGAATTGTCGATTGGAATGAAATGTATCTCCAGACTAAAAAATGGCTGGAACGTGTAGGTTTGGATGCAAGTCCCGACACCAAAGTGGGCCGGTTGGGAATCGGACAGCAGCAATTGATTGAGATTGCCAAGGCATTAGCCAAGAATGCCAAGATCCTGATCCTTGATGAGCCGACGGCTGCTTTGACGGAAACCGAAGTGGAAACGCTTGTGGATATCCTGGACCAGCTTCGAAAGTCAGGGGTTGCATGTATTTATATTTCTCATAAATTGAATGAAGTCTTTCGCTTAGCTGACACGATTACCGTGTTGAGAGATGGCCAGTCGGTTGCTTCCCTTCCCACTTCCGAACTGGATGAAAATCGGGTGATCGCTCTCATGGTGGGACGTGAATTAACCGAGCGATATCCTTGCGTTGAGAGGAAAACCGGGGCGGTGGTACTCGAAGTTGACGGGTATAATGTCTATGATGAACAATTTCCGGAACGAAAGATGATTGAGAATATTTCTTTTCAGCTGAGACAAGGTGAAATTCTTGGCATAGCAGGTTTGATGGGAGCGGGGCGGACCGAGCTGGCCATGAGCCTGTTTGGCGCATACGGAGGACAAGCGGACGGCACGGTGAAAATTGAGGGGAAGCCGTTAAGAATTCGTTCCGTCTCAGATGCCATCAAGTCAGGCCTCGCTTATGTTTCGGAAGATCGGAAACGGTTTGGGCTCGTCCTGGAAATGGATGTAAAAACAAATATCAGTCTGCCAAATATCGGCAGAATTAGCAGGGCAAGCGTAATCAATCAAAACGAGGAAATAAAATTTGCTGACTCATACCGCAGAGAGATGCGGATTAAAGCGGCAACACTTGAAACGGCGGTCGGCTCTTTGTCGGGCGGTAACCAACAAAAAGTCGTACTGAGCAAATGGCTGATGGCAAATCCGAAGATCCTGATTCTCGATGAGCCGACAAGAGGAATCGATGTGGGTGCCAAATACGAGATTTACAACCTAATGAATCAGCTCGCGGAACAGGGGGTTGCGATCATCATGATTTCATCGGAATTACCGGAGATCCTCGGCATGAGTGATCGCATACTGGTCATGCATGAAGGGACAATCGCCGCTGAGTTTTCACGCCGAGAAGCTACACAAGAATCGATCATGGTTGCCGCAACGGGGGGAAAATAGATGGAAACCGTCAAAAATTCAGTTCAAAATGTCAATATCAACGGAAAAAATGCGGGTGCTGCCTTACGTGCACAGCTGAGCAAAATTGATATTCGAGCGTATGCCATGGTGGCTGCGCTGCTTGCCATTTGGATTTTCTTTGGGGTTCTGAATGACACATTTTTGTCGGCAAGAAACATGTCCAATCTCTTTACGCAAATGGCTGTGACTTCGATCCTGGCGATTGGAATGGTATTGATTATCGTAGCGGGTCATATTGATCTGTCGGTTGGCTCTGTAGTCGGTTTGACAGGCGGGGTAGCCGCGATTCTCAGCACCTGGATGGGAGAACCCACTTCCGTCGTAATTGCCGGAACCCTCGCAGCCGGATTCGTAATCGGGTTGGTACAAGGATCGCTGATCGCTTATGGAAATATTCCTGCATTCATCGTCACATTAGGAGGAATGCTTGCGTTCCGGGGCGTTTTGATGAGCATTACGAAAAGCACGACAATTTCTGTTTCCGATCCTGCATTTCTTATGATTGGGAGCGCTTATTTTGCACCGGGATTCGGTTTGATTCTCGGAGGAGCGGCAATTTTGGCGATCGTCTACAGTATCTGGCGCAAACGCACAGCCAGAATGAAATACGGATTTGATGTGTCTCCACTCTACAGGGATGTTCTAAAAATGGTTCTCTACAGTAGCTTGGTCCTGGCATTTGTTTTTGCCATGAATGCATATAAAGGGATTCCCTTCCCGATTGCTTTTGTAATTATTGCGGCGATTCTGTTTTCGTTTGTCGCGAATCGGACCAAGTTTGGGCGCCATGTTTATGCAATCGGAGGCAACCTGGAAGCGGCACGGCTCTCGGGGATTAATATTAAAATTCGAGTGTTGATCCTCTTTGTTTTAATGGGCCTCTTATCGGCTGTCGCTGCTTTGATTCTTACTTCCCGTCTGGGATCTGCAACAATATCCGCCGGACAAAATTATGAGTTGGATGCGATTGCAGCCGCTGTCATCGGGGGAACCAGCTTGATGGGGGGCGCTGGCACAATTGTCGGTGCTCTGATTGGTGCACTTGTCATGTCAAGTCTTGATAATGGCATGAGTTTAATCGGGTTGGAGACGTTTTGGCAGTATATTGTGAAAGGTACCATTCTGGTACTCGCCGTGTGGTTTGATATTGCCAGCCGGCAGAAGAAAAAACTCAAATAAGCCCCTGTGATCAGGGGCTTTCTCATTTGACGCATCTACGTGCGGGGGTTTTTGTCCTGCGCTTCCAATGTTTCTTTCAGTGTATCGCTTGTTGTAATCGGATTCGGATTCAACCCTTCATCGGTTTCAACAGAATCAAGATACCCGGTTTCCGGGGTAAAGCGTCGGCCCAATTGAATTCCTCCGGCAGGCATTTTATAGTCCCTTTCGCCTTCGACCCTGTTGCCTCCAACTGTGCTTCGGGCTTTCAAGCTTCTTGAAATTAAATAAAACGCCAGAAGGGCCGATACTGCCAGAACCATCACATATACAAATCCGGCTGTCATGTAATCACCTCTTTGCTGCTTAGGTTTCCCGTAAATCGGTGAGGTGATGAACAATGCTTACTTACCGTAAATTGTTACCGTAACGACACCGTCGTGCAATTTGCTTTTCACAATCACAGGTGTAGAACGGTTATTTTTAAAGATAAAATCGTAGCCTTCCTCAATGTAAACCATCGCATCTTTGCCAGACGGTACATACGAGACAGGCAGACTGTGCGGGTGGCGTTCGACAACCTCCAACCCTGCCGCAGTTACGGCATTGAAAAGCGTGGTAGAGACTTGGCAGATGCCTCCACCGTACATTTGAACCACTTTACCGTTTTCAATTCCCGGTCCCGGTTGGTATCCGCGTTCTGCAGTAGGAAAGCCGGTCACCTTATTGAATGACAGGGTTTCTCCCGGCATAACAACGGAGTCGGTCAGGAAATTGGAAGCCAGTTGAATATTTGCAAGATATCCTTTTTCATAAGGGAGCTTGGTGGAGAACTCGCCGATTTTCTCGTATCCGGCCGGAACCTCGGTTACCAGATGACGTGCACCTACAGCTGCCGGAACAGTTCTCAAAACCGGCTCCACTTTTGAACCGGGTGTTGAATTCAAAATCCGCTCTCTTGTTTTCTCCCGATCGAGAGCCTTCCCAGGTGTCTCCCAAATGATTGTATTTGTATCATAATCCTTATGGACCGGAATCGCCGGCTTTTCATAGCGGGCGGCCAATTGGTCCAATGTCCGCTCTACAGACTTCGGATCTTTAGGGTTAACGGCAATCTCTCCAACCGTCACGGTAGGCTGTGCCAACGCGGACAGGGTTGAGCAGCCGGAAGATAGAAGGGTTGTACCAAGAATAAGAACCGTCAGGACGGATGCCCGACGGCTCTTTGAAGTGAATTGCTTCTTCATTGTCGAGCCTCCTCTGCATTGAATATAGTTTACATAACTATTCTAGCAGAGGACGGTTCGTTCACCAAATCCTTTATCTTCCGGGTCTGGGACAGAATGCTGTATCCATCATCCATCCCTTGCGCTCCTAACAGAAAAACCAAGTCGCCCGCGGATGCGGTCTTTGCTAGATGCTCAATCGCTCGAGGCAATTCGGCATAGTAGGTATGGGGAACCCCTTTTTTCCGTAATGTCTCGAGAAAAACAAACTCCTCATCCGGGCTCACCCGATCATTGATCCCAACATGTCCTTCCGATGAGGTAACAATAATTTGAGGCTTTCTCCGTTTCCACGAATTGTACCAGTCGGCCAGTACACGCGCATTCTCCCTGTTTACCTCTAATCCTCGATTCCCGCGAATCGCAAATCCAATGTGCATCCGTTTGAAATTTTGCGGTTGAAAGCTCGTTAAAACCGCTTCTATTGACCCGGGATTCATCGCTGTATCATCCACAATCTGCACTCCACGCCATTCATGCAGTTGCATGCGGCGAATTACGGGATCAAATTTTTTCAACGCTCGTCTCATGCACAATGGATCCAGTCCCGATAAGATGCCCGCAAGAAGGGCAGCAAGAGCGTTCGACACGTTATGAGTTCCGGGCAGTCCAAGTTGAAACGGAAACGACTCAATCAATCGATCATACTTGTGCAGTTTAGAACCGAGCTTTACAAAAAATTGGCTTCCGGTTGCAGAGACGTGAAGTGATCGAATTGACAGATCGGCCTCTTGATTCCATAAAGAATAAGAGAAAACTTCTCTGCGGCTCGCTAGTCCAGCCTGTCGGACAAGGGGATCATCCCAGTTGTAAATCCCGATTTTATTCGGAGACAAGGTGTTCATAAAGGACTTTTTCGATTCGAAATAAGCTTCCATCGATTCATGAAAATCAAGGTGATCCGGGGTTAGATTCGTGAAGATTCCGATTGAAAAATGGGTTCCTTCTATCCGCTTCATGTCAACCCCTTGCGCCGACACCTCCATCACCACGTGCCGGGTGCCGACCGCCAACATTTCGGACAACATTCGCTGCAGATCAGGTGCTTCGGGGGTGGTTAAGTCCGCCGGCGTACGAATCCCGTTCACCTCATTTTCCACCGTACCAATCAGTCCGCAGGGAATCCCATTTTCTTTAAAAAAGGAATGAATCATCGCCGTAATCGTGGTCTTTCCGTTTGAACCGGTTACACCGATTACGTGCTGGTTGGCAGATGGATGTTGATAAATAGCGGCGGACAAGCGGGCTAACCACAAACGGGGAGAATCTGTCAGATATGTGGGAATGGGAGCCGAAACTTCCCTTTCACAGACCAGGCTCACGGCTCCTTTTTTGATCGCCTCCTCAATGTAGTTATGCCCGTCTCGAATTGTTCCTGTTAAGGCAACAAATACGTATCCTGGTTGAACTTTCTTCGAGTTATGGGTGATCCCCCCAAACTTATCGGACCCCTCCTGAATGGCCGTCAACAAAGCTTCTACCCTCATTCGCTCACCCGCTTTTCGCAATGTCATTACCATGATATGGGCGGATGTGGGGTTCGGTGAGTGCGAACACTAGAGACAGGAGGTGATTGAATGCGTGCTTCTCAGAATCGGATTGTGTTATTGGGAGCTGGCATGTTTCTTCTGTTGAGCCCAACAATCGGCTGTTTGCAGCAATCTTCACCGGAGCCTCCGTCAGGTTCGAGATTTTCCTCTTATCGAGCCGATCGAATTCCTGTCGGCGTCCAATTAGGTGATCATTCACTAGGGGGAGTGCCAAAGGGAGAATTGTCCTCTCATTTGCAAAGGCTTGCCCCGCAGTTTAAAGAAAAACCGCAAAATGCACACAAACAAGCGCAAAGCTTCAATTTGGTTCCGGAGCGTCCCGGTCGGGAACTGGATGTTGAGAAGACGGAACAGCGCATTTTGCAAGCCAAACCGGGCGAACGGGTAGAGCCGATCTGGAAGACCGTCCCGCCTGCTGTTACCGCTGCAGATCTTCATCCGGCAGCGCCGGTCAATGCCAAGCGGATAGCGCAATTTTCCACACCGATCCTGGATACCAAACCGGACAGGGTGGAGAATATTCGAGTCACCGCCCGATTGCTCAATAATTCAGTCGTAGAACCGGGGCAGGAATTCTCATTTAATAAAATTGTCGGTATGCCAACCGAATCCAAGGGGTTTAAAAAGGGAACTGTATTTGGAGATGATGGTGAACTGAAACAGGAACTGGGAGGCGGCATGTGTCAAGTGTCGTCAACCTTATATAACGTGGCTCTGGATTCTCATATGCAAATCACCGAGCGTCATCCTCATTCGAAGCCTGTTCCTTATGTTGGGGTTGGGCGGGATGCGACAATTTATGATGATAAAGATCTGCGTTTTCGAAATACGCTGGATAAACCGCTGATTATCAAAAGTTGGGTAAGCAATGGGCGGATCTATGTGGTTTTTTATCAACCAAGCCGTGGCTAAACGGATCCTTCCTGCTCAATGGGAGGTTCCTTTTTTTGCATGTTTTGTTATACTGATAACTATATATTTGCAGAAGTTGGGGGTTACTTATGAAACGCGTATTATCGGGTGTTCAACCGACTGGTGATGTGACGATTGGAAATTACTTGGGTGCGATAAAGCGATTCGTAGACTTTCAGGAGACAACCGAATCGTTTTTTACCATTGTCAATCTGCATGCGTGGACAGTTCCGCAGGATCCGGCAGTCTTACGGGAAAAAACGATCAACCTCGCCGCGCTCTATCTGGCTGTAGGACTTGATCCGAACAAATCGACGATCTTTGTCCAATCGGATGTACCGGAACATAGCGAGTTGGCATGGCTGCTGCAATGTATGGCTTATTTCGGAGAACTTGGCCGCATGACACAGTTCAAGGACAAGAGCGATGGAAAGCAAAATGTGACGGTCGGTTTGTATACCTACCCTGTACTTATGGCGGCCGATATTTTGCTTTATCAAGCCGATCAGGTACCGGTGGGAGACGACCAAAAGCAGCACTTGGAGTTGACGCGTGACTTGGCGGAGCGGTTTAATAACCGTTTCGGTGAGATTTTTAAAATTCCGGAACCGCTGATTGCCGAGTTTGGCGCACGAATTATGGGGCTCGATGATCCAACCAAGAAAATGAGCAAAAGCGCCCCAAGCCCTTTCAATCGGATTACGCTTGCGGATACTCCGGATGAAATCAAGTCCAAAATCATGAAAGCCATAACCGATACGGAAAATGAGATTCGTTATGATCCCGAAACAAAGCCTGGCATCAGCAACCTGTTGACGATTCACAGCCTGTTCTCCGGCGAATCAATTGAACAGCTGGTGGAGCGTTTTCAGGGACAAGGCTACGGTACTTTGAAAAAAGATCTCGTGGAAGTCGTAGTGAACCATCTGCAGCCGATTCAAGAGCGTCATCGTGAGCTGCTGGCGTCTGGCGAAGTCTTGAATGTGCTGAAGCATGGTGCGGAACGGGCGCGTGCGGTAGCAGCCACGACTTTACAGGCTGCCAAAGAAAAAATGGGGCTTGTTCTCTAAGTATTGCAGATGGTAAAGGTGAACCCCCAGTAGTTGAACTACTAGGGGGTTGACTTTAAAACATGCGCTTTACGGCTGAAATACGCTTATACCAATACGATCCGGGTTTTAATGGCAGATACGTACATTTTCCTGTTCCGCCACCCATTTGAATCATCCGGCCATCCCCCATGTAAATGCCTACATGCCCTCCATTGTTAAATGCCACCAGATCGCCTGCCTGCATTTGTGCGACAGGAACGCGAACTCCTACAGTACGGTACTGTTTTCTGCTGGAAGTGGTAAATAAATAGCCTAAAGCGTGATGATATACATATTCTGCATAATTTGAACAGTCAAATCCAACCTGTCCTCGATCCTCATTATGTCCCCAAACATATTTCATCCCTAATTTTGACTCGCCAACTTTTCGCAGGGCTGCCACTTTCTGTTCTCGGCTGGAGTTGGGAGCAGCCAACGGTGTGATATCGCCATCCATTCTCACACCGGGCGGCGGTATGGGAACCCTTGCAGCCCCTGCACTTTCCGCCATACCTGAGGCGTGTGGACTGTCCGAATCGCTGTCAGTGTGATCGAGAACTGACAATACGTTTTGGTCGCCGTTCATTACTGTAATTCGATCGATCTTTTTGTCAGGATGCATGTAGGTAACATAGTCTTGAACAGAGTCCAGATTCTTCGGGTCCAAAACGGACTCATCACGAAGATTCATAGCGTCCGCTTCCGAAATCGGGCGAGCGTGGATCACGATTTCATTTCCGTTTCGATATTCGGTTTTTTCAGCCCGCAGGAGATCCGGAGTTTTAGTGAATGCCTTTTGGGCTGGCGCTGGTGGCGGGGCCGGTACCGCCTGTTGCCTTGGGGTTCCCGAACGTGTCGTCTGGCAACCGATCAGTGTTAACAAACATACGGAGACAATCAGAAGTTTACGCATAGAGTCCCTCCTAACGGATAAAAAAGAAATTCTTATTTAGGATTCGCAATAATTGGGACGCTATACAGCCTACACTACCAACAAGAGATTTTTTGATATACTCAAAGCGGAGGAGGAATTGTCATGCGGACAGTGTACTTGGATCACGCAGCAACAACACCGGTTCGTCCGGAAGTCATAGATGTGATGGTGAACGTATTAACGGAAGCGTTTGGAAATCCGTCATCGGGGCATCAGTTTGGGAGACCCGTTCGGAAGCTGATTGAGCAGGCCAGGCAGCAAACCGCCCAAGCTATAAACGCCCGCCCTCAAGAGGTTTTCTTTACAAGCGGCGGAACAGAAGCGGATAATCTTGCTATCTTGGGTGCGGCTCGTGCGAACGCGAATAGAGGAAAACACCTGATTACAAACACGATTGAACATCATGCGGTTTTGGATGCGTTTTCCCATTTGAAACGAGAAGGTTTTGAAGTGACTGTACTGCCTGTTGATGAATATGGTTTTGTGTCTATAGAGACATTCCTTAAAGCGCTGCGGGAGGACACTGTACTCGTCTCGATCATGCATGCAAACAACGAAATCGGCACCATCAATCCAATTGCGGAAATCGGCTGCATCTGCCGGGAACAGGGCATTTTGTTTCATACCGACGCCGTGCAGAGCGTTGGCAAAATTCCCGTTGACGTGCAGGCGTTAAACGTCGATTTGTTAACACTGACCGGCCATAAAATTTACGGGCCGAAAGGTGTGGGTGCCTTGTACGTTCGGGGAGGAGTACAGATAGCCCCACTGGTTCACGGAGGGGGTCAAGAGAAGGCGATTCGTCCCGGAACGGAGAACGTCACGGGCATTGTGGCATTGGGGAAGGCGCTTGAAGTGGCCGTGGAAGAGTTGGAGGAAGAGTCGAAAAGACTGGCAGGACTCCGTGACAATTTGATTCAGGGCGTGATGGACGGTATCCCGAACAGCCGTTTAAACGGTCACCCTACGGAACGGCTGCCCCATAACGTGAACTTTTCTTTTCCCGGGCTCGACGGTCAGATGTTGATTCAACAGCTTGAGCGGAAAGGAATCGCCGCTTCGGCGGGTTCTGCCTGTACATCGGATTCGGTGGAGCCGTCACATGTGTTGCGGGGAATTGGCTTGGAACGAGGAACCGCACTTGGCTCTGTCCGATTGAGTCTTGGCAAATCGACAACGGAAGAAGATATCGACTATGTGATTGCACAATTAAAGGAAAGTGTTGCGCTGCTTCAACGCTAGACAGGAAAATTATTCCTTTATAGTGCAGGCTTTTCCGCTGCATGATAAGGGTATGAAAACATATCGAACCTTACTGCTGATCATTGTCATTCTCTTATCCAGTTTCGGGTTGACCCAGTCCTCTTCACTGAAAAACGAACCGGTGCCCGCCTTCAGCAAAGTAACAACTTACAAAGGTCATCGCGGAGGGGACGTATGGGAGATGCAGGGACGTCTCAAGTATTTGGGGTATTACAAGGGAAGAATTGACGGCGTGTTTGGCGATCAGACATACTGGGCCCTTAGAAATTTCCAATACAGGTTTGGATTAAGGGTTGATGGAATATTAGGACCCAAGACCAAACTAATGCTTTGGAAAGCCACTAAAAACTGGCGGCCCGGGGCGTCAGGAACCGGCTCTTCCCGATTTTCCCCAAACGACATTCGTTTGTTGCAGCGAACCGTGTATGGCGAAGCAAGGGGGGAACCTTATATCGGACAAGTGGCTGTGGCGGCTGTAGTACTGAATCGGATCGATCATTCCCGTTTCCCGAACACCGTGGCGGGAGTGATTTTCCAACCGGGAGCCTTTACAGCCGTGGATGACGGACAGATCTGGCTGGAGCCGAACTCCACGTCGAGAAAAGCTGCCTTAGATGCAATTAACGGATGGGATCCTTCGAGCGGAGCTTTGTACTACTTCAACCCGGCAACGGCCACCTCCAAATGGATTTGGAGCAGACCTCAGATTAAGCGGATCGGCAAGCATATTTTCACAAGGTAACATATCAAAGGGGTGCATTGACGGCACCCTTTTTTTATAGTACTTATTATTCAACAATACCTTATTGGGGGAATGGGGTAATGGGAGGCAAAATTCATGACTGGATGTATGCGGCTGTGGTATTGGGGCTTTTGCAAATCGGGGAACTGATGTACAATCGATTTGGCCTTAAATTGGCAGGTGAGATTTTCGCAATTTCCGGAATGACAGTGGCGGTTGTCTGGTTGGGCACCGTTGGAGTGAGGCTCATCCGGAATGTAAAACCGAATAGGTAAAATCGGGCCCCCTTTCCACAGGGGGCTTTGTTTCAGAAAGGGAGTTTTTCGAATGACAGAAAAACAGATTGAACCCAAAGCATTTTTGGCGAAGCTGCAAAACAAAGAGCTCGACGATGCGATTCTGTTGGACGTCCGCGAGCCTTTTGAATGGACGGAGTCGCACCTGAAACCGGTGAAGTTGATTCCGATCAATTCCATTCCGGCACGTATGCACGAACTCCCGAAAGACAAACCGATCTACTGCATCTGTGCTCACGGCATTCGCTCCTATCATACCATGTTGTATTTGCTGCAGAACGGGTTTGCCGATGTCACGAACGTGTTGGGCGGTATGGCCGAGATCGAGCGTTATATTGCAGGTACTGACCTTGAATGTCTATGGATACGGCAAGAATCCAAATAGGTTATTCGCCATGGAGCAACTGAAACAGCTGTTCCAACCCGTCAAACAGACGCGGGGAGGGCCGACAGTACAGACCTTCTTCCAGTACATAAATCCGGTTGTTCCGAATGGCTGGGATCTGCTCCCAACCGTCCCTGTTTCGTACAGTAGCAAGGTTGATTTTTCGGGGATCCACGCCGGGCCAAACAACAAATATATAGTCGGGCTGCCGGTTGATAATTTCTTCCGCCGTTTGATAAACTACGCTGTCACCGGGTTTGTCATGAAAAATATTCACCGCACCGGCAAGTTCGCTGATTGGGGTCAGCCATGTCCCGCCAGCCGGAGAAATGAAAGGCCGGGGCCACCATTCCCAGTACAAGCGGGGAGTGGATGTGCGCTTGGCCGCTTTTTCTTTTACATGTTCCAAGCGTTCCTGTAAGGAAGAAATTACTTCTGACGCTTTTTTCTCTGTCCCTGTATGGGCACTCACCAGGTTGATATCATTGTAGATTTCCTCAATTGTTTTGGGGTTCAGAACCACATGGGGGATTCCGCGTTCCTGAAGCCGTTCAATATTTTTCTCCATTCCGGGCACAGAGAGAGAAGCGACTACCAAATCCGGTTCATAGCTTTCCAATTGATCCATGTTAATGTTCAAATCCGGACCCAACCGGGGGAGTTTGCTTGTTTCATGGGGCGGCCAGTCGGAGTAATCATCAAGCGCCACCACTTGATTCATAAGTCCAAGTGCATGCAGGATTTCAGTATTGCTTGGACAGATCGATATAATTCGCAAGGGAATTCCTCCTCAAAAAATGGATTGTGGATGGTGTGACACTCGTGTACAATGAGGACGATATGGTTTTGTAAAAGAGGTGACTGGAAATGGTAATGATTATGCTTTTGGCGTTGCTGGCACTCATTGTCTCGTTTGGTGCAGGTTTTATATTAAACATGTTAACAAAATTTTGGATGAGCAGTGGAGTTGTTTTTGTCGGTCTGTTCATTTACATTATGCTGAAAGTGGGAGGAAGCCTGCAACTGGTGGATTGGATTCTGCTGCTTTTGGTGGCTTTCGGTGCCTTCTCGAGCGCTTTCGCAATCCGAACTTTAAAGAGTCGCGGATTCCGGATGTTTCAATAAGATAATCTGTAAGATGTCTTCAACCCCGTGTGCACATTGCACGGGTTTTGTTTTTTCCACGGCAAAGCAATTATCGAAACCGTTACTTACTCCACGGAGGCAACTTTCCTGTCTAGATAATTGTTCTCTCTCAGTATGTTTTTGCATACACGCCATTGATTGTGGTTAGTTGGAATTGACATTTTTATCCTCGTTGTGTAAAATTACACTAAATATTACTAAAGTGTATATAATGCAATAAAGAAAGGTGTCACGATGGCCGCTCATCAGGAAAATCAACTCACTCAAGAATTGTTTGATCAATTGGTCTCGGAAAAGTTGAAATTGATCCGTGTTGAAGCGGATGTAACACAGGACAGAATGGGGGAGATGATAGGTATCTCGAAAAAGACACTCGTTCAGGTGGAAAAAGGACGACAAACTCTGGGCTTTACTGGTGCAGCATTGGTTGCCCTGCTGTTCCGTAATGGGGAGATTATGCAATCGTTGTTTGGGGAATCAGTTGTAGAGATCATTGACTTGGTTGCGTCTAACGGAAAATCGAAAGTATGGTATAAGACGATGGGCGGGAAAGTGTGGTGGACGGAGGTCAGAAGAAGCGGCGATTTCATTGTACAAAAGCATATTGTGACAGGACACCACCGGATTATCGACCAAAATTGGTATCTTCACTATTACAGTCTGAATCCGGTAGAGGCACTCAAGAGATTGAAGGAATTGGAGAAATAAAAGAATAATTTCCAACTTTTACATCGGATCGAATTGGACACCTTTTTATATGTTATAGTAGCTCGGAATTAGAGGCATGATTCTGAGTCTAATAAGGGGTGAGTGGGTCAAAAATCGTCTATTTTTTAACCGTGGAACGCATTTTCAAAAAAAAGAGCATGCCAAATAACCTGACAATATCGGGTTTTTAAAAAATATGGAACAGCCCTGTGACTATGCAGTTAATTGGCTTGCAAACCATTCGTCCAGTGAAGGAAGGT
>NZ_JBHSHC010000107.1:0-1290 GCF_042652925.1 Effusibacillus consociatus | reverse complement strand
CCGTGTGCCCCATTGGCCGGAAGATGATCGGTTGGGGCAAATGCCCCGGCCGTCAACGCGTCAAATGGCGTTGTCCCGCCAAAGTAGGCAAATGGGAATGCCCGCATCCTTGTTCACCTTCCGAG
This sequence comes from Effusibacillus consociatus, assembly GCF_042652925.1. Classification (NCBI taxonomy): domain Bacteria; kingdom Bacillati; phylum Bacillota; class Bacilli; order Caryophanales; family Alicyclobacillaceae; genus Effusibacillus; species Effusibacillus consociatus. The sequence continues at coordinate 1,165 of NZ_JBHSHC010000107.1, read as the reverse complement.
TACGGAAGGACATTCTACACATCCACTTCGGATAATCCTCGTCTGTTTCCTCGCGTCAGGCGCGACAGCAAAGAGTGGAAACAACGATATGCCCTACGGACCGGAGTGGAGCGGTGCATCAAGCGTCAAAAGGTGGATTACAAACTCGAAGCCTCTGAAGGTCGCAGTTCCCGTCACTGGAACATTCGAGTCTACTTGATTGCCATGTGCCAACATGCCGACGCATGGTTGGAAGAAGCAAGAAAAGCGAACCTTCCTTCACTGGACGAATGGTTTGCAAGCCAATTAACTGCATAGTCACAGGGCTGTTCCATATTTTTAAAAACCCGATATTGTCGGGTTATTTGGCATGCTCTTTTTTTTTGAAAATGCGTTCCACGGTTAAAAAATAGACGATTTTTGACCCACTCACCCCTTATTAGACTCAGAATCATGCCTCTAATTCCGAGCTACTACAAGATTATTGCTTTAACGAGGGGTTTTTCTCCCAATAATCAACAACCTCCTTCTGATGTGGGGCCGCCAAGAAGGTTAACGGATCATAATAGTCGTTTGCGTCCCTGAAGTCAATATGGAGATGCTTTCCAGTCGAGTTACCCGTACTACCCATCCAACCAATTCTCTGACTCTTACTAACGCTGGTGCCGGTACTCACAAGTGGAGAGCTTTCCATGTGTAAATACCTTGCTTCAATTTTTCTACCGTTGTAAGTCCCGTGGTCAATTCTTGCATAGTACCCCATTGAGGATTCATATCCGGCGGCCGTTACATAACCAGCCTTCACAGCTTGAATTTCGTACTTCCATGAGTATGCTCCACTGCTCCACGTACCAATATCAAGTCCATTGTGGGGCGTGGTTCTGCCCGCTGTTGACCCGAAGGTATCTGTAATCGTATTGGACCCGGGTACTGGCCATGCAACATCTGGATAGAATCTCCAAGTTATCATGTAATTCTGCGAAGTGTCATATGCACCATTGTAACCATACACTCTGGCATAGTACGTCCCTGGAGCCCTGCTTTCCTTGAATATTTCACTGCCATAAGGCCAGTGAGTTAATCAGTGAGAGCCACTTTGTTAACGAATTGGAGCCGCGATGTTAATTCATGAGAGCCACCGCTGTTTCATCCGGTACAATGGAGGAATGCGTCTCTAATCAGAGCG
>NZ_JBHSHC010000106.1:0-97654 GCF_042652925.1 Effusibacillus consociatus | reverse complement strand
TCGGTTCAATGCCAAACACAATGGTTGTCTTGGCATGAACCCGTTGCAATTCCTTCATCCACGCTACTAATCTTGTCAATCCTTGGCGATGGTTTTGAAAGACACATTCTTTACCAAGTTCAATCCCTCTGAAATCGACTGCGCGAGCGACGTGTGTTTGCTCGCGATGTCGGCCCCGACAACCAGAGTCGATTCGGTAATTTTTTGAATCCGTTGATTTTGCTTCTGTTTGTGCTTATACTTCATCTTGAGCGTCCTCCTTAATAAGGGCAGTGAATGTGATGCATTCGAGACCCAGCATACAGGAGGCGCTCTTTTTATTCAAACCTCAAATTAATTCATTACAGGAATGGCTCCTTTAAAATTGAAAGAAACCTAATATTGGTTTTTAAAAGTAAAATTCCAAGATGTAGTGTAATCAAAAATCGTGCAGTATGCGATCATACCAAATACCCGAGGGGTAGCTTTTGAATTTATAGGAACCCACTCTGAAGGGGCGAAGTAAGAGTAAGTAAGACCAGACGGATAATAATCTTTATACTGCTCCGCATATCCTGCAGGATAGTCTTTATATCCACTAGCTGCTAGACGGACTCTCTTATCCTTTACTCCCATTTGGGAATCTTGTATAGACCAACCCCCATCTACTTTCTGCAGATCAAAATAATCAGTGTTGTATTTATTCCAATAGATTGTTGAATAGGCATATACACTAATAGATTCGTCCCATTGACCACTGCTCTGGCTCTGGTCATATTCCAATCCAGCGCTTCCAGTATAGTTTTGAGTTTGAGATTTATGCTTCGGTATTATAGCAAAAGAGGTTGTTACATACGCATCTTTTACTTCTCCATTAGGATATTTTTCACTCTTAACGTGTTGAGTAGTAGAGATTGTTTTAACCTTCTCTTTTAGTTTTGTTTTAGTATTTTCCAGTTCTCCAACAGGAGAAAAAGGCGAGTTTTCTAAGTCTGTAATTCCTTTAGATGCCCTTTCAAATAGAGATTTTTGATCTTTAATTTCTTCTTTCTCAAAAACAACTTCGGGAGTTTTGGATGTAGGATTTGCTAATACCGCTGGCACCGTTGTTAAGGAACACATAGCAAACACCAACAATCCATAAAAAGCTTTCTTCATCCGTTAACACTCCTCCATTATTTGGATTATACTTCCAATCGATATCATAGTCGATAACTTACAAAAAATTCAATATTGAAAAATAATTTTAAGATTGTTACAATATAATACCACCGAAACCCATATCCATTATAAAAAGGAGGAGAATTACTTGAATAACAATCGCAAGGCCCTTGCCTACACTGCGTATTTTTTGCTCATACTGGGGGTTGTTATCGGATCTAAATTTGTGTTAGATGAATTAAGAGAATTAATGGAAGTAACAGCTCAATATCTCTATACTTATCAGCTTGTTTTAACTATGATTTACATACTTTTGGGTGTATTATTAGGATTAGATCATTTTGTTACGGAAATTAGAAAACAGGGAAAGTGGAAATTAAATAAAGTAAAGGCAACTTTTTTAAGTCTCCCTTTTTTAGCTCTTGTCGCATACATTCCTTTTCAAGGATTGACTGCCTTTTTAGCTCAAGAATTTTTTATTCAAATTCCCTCAATCGTGTTAGGACATAGTTTCGTAACTAGTTTTTATAAAGAGGTTCCAGCGAGACAGTAACCTGTAATACTTAAACTCATTGTTAGGTTACTAGTATGGGGAATAAAGAGTGTTTGGCATCCTTATAGGGATCTAGCCTCGATGAACAGCCTCCACCGGAGCATAAAATGACCGCATACCAATGCAAAGTATGTTGTTTCGAGGTAGCGTTGAATATTGAATTACGGTCCTCACTCTTTCGAAAGGAGACATTTGATTGTGTTGCTTATTTATTTAGAAACAAACGTTCGTATCGATTGGAATTTTTGGCACGAACTCAAATTAAAAGGGGCTGCCATATCCCGGCCGCCCCGAAATTACCTTTTTTCCTTGAAACAAATGGAATTCCTCTCCCCACCTACCTACTTAACTGTATCACTAACCGTTATTCATTGAATGGTTTAACAACAAAATCCTTCGCCTCCGCTTGAATTGCTTCCACTACCATCGCTTGATGCCCCATAGGGCAGGATAGGCAAATAAGGTAAAACCCACACCGATCCACACACTTATGGAATTTCTCAATCTCCTTGATAACCACCGGCCGGATTCGCTTCTTATGTTTCTCAAGGGAACGATCCCAATGACCATTCTCATCGAAAGAAAATTCTTTTAATTATGTTTTCATCTAGAGGTTATGAAAGTGCTTCTCCATACATATCATTCGAAAAACATTAATCGTTAGCCCCGCCGTCCGCCCCGTCCGCCTCGCTTGCTTTCACTGCGTTTAAGAGCCAATAATCTGTCTTCGCTTTCTTTCAGGAACTTGTTCATCTTTTCTTCAAATGACTTGTGAGATGAGCGTGAACGGTCGCGAGATCCGCGATCACCGCGCAAATTGCGCTCACGATCGAAACTTCTGTCAGGACGGTCCCCACGTTGAGACGAACCTTCTGGAACTGCAGGCTTGTCAATCGCCTGACGGATGGATAATCCGATCTTACCGTCTTTGTCTACGTTTAATACCTTGACCACAACGGTATCGTTCACCTTAAGATGTTCGTTTATATCTTTCACATAGGAATCAGCGATCTCCGATATGTGCACCAAACCAGTGACACCCCCGGGTAGCAGCACAAACGCCCCAAAATGAGTAATTCCCGTAACTTTGCCCTCAAGTTTGCTGCCCAATTCGATCGACATGAAAAAAAAGCTCCCCCTTAATTTTAAAACCATTTACCAATTCAAATTATATGCGACCGCCGGAAAAAGTGTCAAGAAGGCTACTCTCCCGGTTTATAAATAATTTCCCCTTCTTTGATCATATTATAGTATTTACGGGCAAGTCGTGCGATATAAGATTCATCCTGCAAATTGTTTAACTCCGTCTTCAACTCTTGTTCCTGTTGGCGAAGTCCGGTGAGATTCTGCTGCAGTTCCTGCTGTTCCTTTTCCAGACGAGCCTTGTTGGGCGTCAATACGAAAAAGTAGGTGTACAGTGCCCATAAGACAAAAACGACTAAAAAGAGAGCCCTGAGTTTTGGCTTTCTTTTGGCTCGTTTTTGATCACCGGGTTGCGGTACCGGCTTGGTCTGGCCAGGAACCACGTAAATGACATTTGAGTTTTTTTCGGTTGAAGATCGAGACTTTTTCATGGGAATCACCTGAATTAGGGCTTAGGTTTATTATCATCCCTATTCAATAACCAATTCGTCAATCTCGACCAAAATCCTTTTCCTTTTTTCAACATTGCGCGGCCCCTGCGGACAAACGGAGCCGCTTTTGTCTTCAGCCTGTTCACAACGGGCAGGATGTAAGGCAGCAAAGGTTTTACAAAAGGTCTTGCAGTTACCTTCACTAAAGCAAGCAGGAAGCGAGCCAGCCAAAACAGAATTGTTTTTAGCGGTTTGAAGGGCCACAAAATAGCCCTTTCGAACACACGTAAAAGCCGATCCAATGCACGCAGCAGCGCCAATAAAGCAAGCCACATTTTTTGTAAAGGGGCGATGACCAGAAGCAGAAAAGCCCGATATAACGTGAGACAGATGTATCCGATTCCCATAATGATTCCTATCGTACTGCCCACCACTATGCGCCGGAAGAAAATCCGGTAAATGGCGTATCCGATTAACAGGACAATAAACACATAAATCCGCAAGTCACCGTGGTTGGCCCACATCAAACTCCAAAATACCAGAAAAATCCCTAAGATCCAAAACGCAAAATCAAAGATCGGACCCGCCCAGCGAAGAAATTTCCAATGCCGCAGGACTACCCGGTACATGTCATATACGGCCCCCAAAACGACACCGTTTATACTCATGACCAGCAAGGTCATGTATTGTGCTTCCAGTGTCACGGCGTTGAGCCCCCTTTGTTGTCCCATCAAAGTGACGTTAAGCTCTGTTGCTTATTCCGAGTACTTTGATGGGGACCCGAAATAAAGTCGCAACGCAGTTATTTGAAAAGCTTCCCGAAAAACCCTTTTGCCTTCTCGCTGGGGGATGCTTTCTCGTCAAAATAGCCAAGATCAAACACCAAGCCTTCGATTGCTACCATCCCGTTTTCCAGGTTTAAAGTTTTAATGTGCAGATTTTCTCCGCGAATCACCAGCAGGCCGTATCCTGTTTGAAGAACAAACTCGTGTGCGTCAAAACTTTCCACGTTGATGACACCGCTGACCTGAACGCCTTGACGATTAAAAAGCGTAACTTCATGACGCTCCAACTGTTTATGGTTCCGAGCTCTTTCATCCATGCTGAACCCCTCCACCGAACAAAATAGCGAGGACACGAACACGGCGTTCGCTTGTCTCGCTACCACTTTATGCAGGAATGGGACAAGAAAGAACACAATAACCCCACAAAGTGACGTGAAGCGTGGCAGCAACACCGAGTACTTTGTGGGGGCCCCCGAAAAAACATGTAAAATAAAAAGGGATGACCTATTGGTCATCCCCATCGTCCCATTTTGGATCTCCCTGTATTCTTTTTTCCGATACCACTGTATACATCTCTGCCGCCTGACCTTTGGAAGCGTGTTCCGCAATCGCATTCACTTTGACGTCGACGATCTTGGTGCCGAATGTGATCGTCAAGAGGTCCCCCGCTTTCACCTCTGAAGAAGCTTTTGAGGGGCGTCCATTAATCTGGATTCGCCCCTGGTCGCAGACTTCTTTCGCCAAAGTTCTGCGCTTGATCAAGCGAGAGACTTTGAGAAATTTGTCCAGTCTCATCTTACTTCTTGGTCATTTCCTTCAACTTGGCACCCGGTTTGAATGCAGGAACTTTAGTTGCAGGAATTTTGATAACCGCGCCAGTTTGCGGGTTGCGGCCGTTACGCGCAGCGCGCTTGCGAGTTTCAAAAGTCCCGAAACCGATCAATTGCACTTTGTCACCCTTCTTGAGCGCTTGTCCGATAGCATCCAGCAATGCGTTAACTGCTGCTTCTGCATCTTTTTTCTTTAAACCTGCTTTTTGTGCCACTTTGGCGATGAGTTCTACCTTGTTCATTAGAAATCTCCTTTCCAAGCAAGGATTTTTTTGGTTTTGAGTAAACCTATCCTGCATATTCGTGGGGTAAAGCAGAAAATCCTGCAAAATTCAAGCTAAATATTTCTAAAGTCCTACTTTTTCTCAAGCATTTTCGCCTCATTCCACCAATGATCCATCTCCTCCAGAGTACTGTTTTGGAACGATTTTCCTTGTTCGGACAGCTTTTTCTCGATGTATGCGAAGCGGCGCCGAAACTTATGATTTGTTTTTGCCAATGATTCTTCCGGATCCACTTTGAGATATCTCGCCAGATTGACTAGGACAAAAAGCACATCTCCAAGCTCCTCACTCTTGTCCTGCGTCTCCCGAAGTTCTTCCAGTTCTTCTTTTATTTTGTCGAGTACACCGTCCACATCGGGCCACTCAAAACCGACTTCGGCCGCTTTTTTCTGGAGCTTATAGGAAACTGCCATGGCAGGCTGGCTTGCCGGAACCGAATCCAGAATCGAAACTCCCTCCGGAAGCCCTTTTTCCCTTTTTTCCTGCCGCTTAATCTCTTCCCAATTGGTCAATGCATCCTCCGCATCGGCAGCATCCTTGTTTCCAAAGACATGCGGGTGTCGGCGGATCAGTTTGTCGTTAATCGCCTGGATCGTATCATGGATCGTAAAGGTTCCCTCTTCCGATGCGATTTGTGCGTGAAGCGCCACCTGCAGCAGCAAATCCCCCAACTCTTCACTTAGAGCATCCGGATCGTCAAGGTCGATTGCTTCTGCTACCTCGTACGCCTCTTCGATCACATTTTTGCGAATTGACTGGTGGGTTTGCTCCCGATCCCAGGGGCATCCCTCCGGCGAACGAAGGATCTGTACAATCTCCACCAGTTTTGAAAATTGCCGGTGTGTAATCCGCGCCTCCTCGCTGCCGGGAAGATACAAAGTGGTCAGGTGATCGACAAAGTCCAGCCTGTCCAGTTCGTAGAGCGGCACCTGCTCAACCCGCTCTTGCGCTTCAACCCCAACTGCACGGGCGACTGTGACCGGATAATCATCCGGATAGTCTTCCATTAAGCACAGTTTCACTTCAGCTGCAATTTCCTGATTGTAGACCTGAACCAGTATCGTATGCAGGGTCGGATTCAGACTACTCGCTTTCAGATCAGTTCCATCCAGAATCAATAGTCCATCTGTGGGATCAACGCCAATTCTCAGCAGCAGCTCGTCAAGAAACGAGTGTCCGGGTCCAAGCTTGATTTCCACACCTGCAGAAGCCCCTTTTTCCAACGCGATGCGAACTGTCCTTTCCGCTACTCCCGGATGTCCGGGAACCGCATATACGATCTCCCCGTGTTCTTTTGCTTCACGAAACAGCTTGTCCACAATCTCTTGATACAGCGATTCGAAGTCCTCGGCCTGCTCATACAACTCGTCCAACGGATGAAACCGGATCCCCTTTTTCTCCAAATCCTGAACAACCGGGTGGCGCTCCGTCCGAAGAAACAATTTCTTTCCTTCCTGCAAAATTTGATAGGTGCCAAGCGGTAGGCCTGTCCACGATCCGGGGCCTAGTCCCACAATATGCAGAATTGCCATAAATGAACCTCCTTAGCGAACGAGTCCGATTTTTGTCAGGATATGGGCCAATGGCTGCCCGATCCGGGGAACCGAACGAATATCTTCTTTTGTTAAACTGCCCGAGGCAAGAAGGGCCAATCCGTATACAACTCCCGCTGCCGTCACGGTTGTCATGGTAAACGCCGCAAATGCAAGCCGCTCATTGTCAATCAGATGCAAGAAATGCGGAAATCCTTCCCGCAAGGAAACGTAAACCGCCACTCCCATGAAAAACACGGCAACCAGGGGCCGCCACAGCAGCAAACGGAGGTCAAACACAACACCGCTTCTTCGGTAGACATCCCACAGGTTGAGAAGCGCTGATACGAAAAACGAAAGTACCGTGGAATATGCAGCGCCTACAATCCCATACTTGGGAACAAGAAGCAGGTTGAACACGAATTTGCAGATTCCCCCGATAAACAAATTGCGCACAGGCAGGTAGACAAATCCCATCCCTTGCAAAATGGCGGAGGTTGTCAATTGAACGGAGGAAAACAGTGTAGCCGTTGAAATGGCCATTATGGCTGCAGTGCCCGATGAATCTTTAAACAGCATAATATCGATCGGCTTTGCCAACAAGAAGAGACCTGCTGAAGCAGGCAAAGCAATCAACACAGTCATCCGCATCGCCAGTTCCATGCGGCTGTAAGCTTTCTTGATATCCTTGACAGCAAGCGCCCCGGCAATGGCGGGCATGAGGGCGACACCAATCGCAGTGGCAATGGTAGATGGTAACATCATCAGTTTAAAAGCACGGCCTGAAAGCAATCCAAACATTTCAGTAGCTTGTTCCTGCGAGTATCCCGCTTGCTTCAGCAAATTGCCAACCGTAATGACATCCACATTATTCATCAATGGGACTACCAGTGCACCCAACGAGACTGGAATCGCATAATAAAAAAGTTTTCTCACTACGACTCTGGTTCTCTCGGCAGGTACCCGATTGGGCATTCGGACATCATGACGGAAGAGCTGGCGTTTGTTCCATGCATACCCCAATAATAATACGAATGAGATGCAGGCACCCGTTACCGCCCCAAACGCGGCTCCTGCCGCCGCCCACTCTTCCCCGTATCCCCAGTTTAACAGCAGCCAGGAAGCGGCAATGATCGTTCCGACACGAACCAACTGCTCAATAACCTGAGATACTGCAGTAGGCTCCATTAACTGCCAGCCCTGAAAATATCCGCGAATCGCGGCCATTACCGGCACCACGAGGAGTGCAGGCGCGATTGCACGGATCGCATAAACAGCTCCCGGGTCGCCGGAGATTTCGGCAAACCATTGGGCCCCTGCCCACAACAGCAGGAAGCACACGGCTCCCGATGCCAATAAGAGGACACCGGCTACTCGAAATACCTTTTTTGCCCCCCGATAATCACCAATCGCGATATGTTCGGCAACGAACTTTGAGACGGCGACCGGAAATCCGGCAGTAGATAAAATCAGTAAAGTGGAATAAATCGGATAGGCCATCTGATACAGACCCAATCCGCGGTCTCCGATAATATTTTGCAGGAATATCGTATACGCCGATCCCATTATCTTGGATAAAATTCCCGCTGCAGCCAGCACAAAGGCACCACGCAGAAACAAATTCCGCTCCGACATTCGGTTCGACACCTCTCCTATAAGGACCAGTATAAAGAAAACTTGGTATTCAGCAAGTGTCCGAGTACGGCGGGACGTGCTCGGCCTATCCTACTCTATGCGGTTTCTTTCGCCCGTATGTAACAAAAAACAGAGCGCCAACGGCGCTCTGCACAACTTCAAAATATGGATTGATTATTGCTCCATTTGTTTCGCCAAGAAACCTGCAGCGGTTTCAGCGAGCTTACTTTCAAGTTCCCCCATCTTGACATTCTCATCACGGGACAAAAGAATGACCGTTCCAATCGGATCCCCTTGGGCTATGATGGGTGCAACCACCCGTGAAGCAAACCGCTCAGTACGTTCCTTTAAAATTGACATTTCAGCCGGTGCCGACACAACAGATGTTTTGCGATCCTCCATAACTTTTTCGACATCTGATCCGATCGATTTGTCCATGAATTCTTTCTTGGACGTTCCAGCTACGGCAATTACGACATCACGATCCGTAATGAGAGTGATATGTCCCAAACTTTCGTTCAAGGAATCGGCATATTCCTTTGCAAAATCACCCAGTTCTCCAATTGGAGAGTATTTTTTCAAAATGACTTCTCCATCACGGTCCACAAAAATCTCGAGAGGATCTCCTTCCCGGATTCGCAGTGTACGACGGATTTCTTTGGGAATCACGACACGACCTAAATCATCAATTCTTCGAACGATACCAGTAGCTTTCATAGATGATGTTCGACCTCTCTTTCATGATGTCAAAATGTTGTATGCGAGATGAGGAGCATCGGTTTGTTCTTTTCCGCTGTTGCCATTATTTTGTCCGACTGACCGAAATATTACATTGGAAGATAATGGGCGCCTGACCTCGCTTACTTCCTGGGCTGAAATGGAGGGAAAGTGGGTTTAGTATCCTACCCGATTTCATGGAATATGCAACAAAAAATAGCAAACCCTGTCAGAACCGGTCAAAGGCTCCAACAGGGTTGCAAAATCGGCCAATTGCTTGTATTTGGACTAGGACGGCAGCGTAATCTTGATGTCCGCTTTCTTCTTCAATTCATCCTCGAATGTCTTCCATTCTTTTTCAATAGTCGCCTGGTTGGCGGCGAAATAGAGCTCTTCCACATTTTGCTTCACTTTTTCAAACGGCTCCGATTCCCCTCTTTTTTCCACCTTCAGAATGTGGAACCCATATTCCGTTTGCACCGGATCCGAAATCTTCCCAATTTCGATTTTGGCAGCAACATCGCGGAACTGAGGTACATACTGACTGAGAGGTCCTTCCATTTTTCCACCATTCTCTTTCGCGCTCGGGTCGATAGAAACTTCCTTCGCTACCTTCGCAAAATCTTCCCCCTTGGTGAGACGCTCTTTTACCTTCTCCGCTTCTTCTTTTGTCTTTGTTAACACATGGTGTACAGTTGCAGTTGCAAAAGAAGCTTTGTTTTCTTCATAGGTCTTTTTGAGCTTGTCTTCCGGAGCGAGTTTCTGCTTCTGGAATTGCTCAAGATACAGAGAATTTTCGATCAACATCTTGATATCCGCATCTTGAACTTTTAACTCCTTCATTTTGTCCCCAAGCTTTTTCTTGTCTCCGCCGTAAGAAAATTGGCTCAGCATGTCTTTATACTGGGTAAGGGAGGAATTCACCTGGTTCGGGTCGACCTTTACCCCGGATTTTTTCGCTTCGTCAACCATTACCTTGTGGTAGAAAACATACTCCTGCAGGAACTCCTGCTTGCTCTGCCCTTTTGCTTGGTCCATTTCCCCCAACAGTTCATGTCTTATGTGATACTGTTTATCGAGTTCCCCTTGATACACCTTGCCCCCACTGTAGGTGGCCACTACCGGCCCCGATGTGTCTCCCGTTTGGGTACCACATCCGACCAGCCCGAGACATAATGTTAAAGTCGCCGAAACAATTCTCCATCGATTGCTTTTACGCATTTTGCAATTCCTCCTGGTTCTTTAGGACCCCTTTGTAGGCGACCATAAATTTTTCAATCAGATCCAGAGTCTCAGGCTCCTTTAATCCCTTTACCCGGAAAGTGACCGTAATATAAGTCCCTGCCGTCAATTTCAGGCGATCCGGAAACTGCTGGGTTAAGGCAAACAATTTTTCCCCCTGAATTTGCGAATTCTGTCGTTCCGACAGCTTCATCACAATGTCATGACCCTCTTGAACAATGGAAGTGAAATCATATCGAATCGCGTACGATTTGATTCGGGAAACTGCCAAGAGATTTCGCACCGCCTGTGGAATATCGCCAAACCGGTCCTCGATTTCTTCTTCGAGGTCTTGGACTTCGCTCAATGTGCGTGCGCCCACGAATTTTTTGTAAATCTCGATCTTCTGCATTGTGTCCGCAATATATTCGCTTGGAATATACGCATCGACTGCAAGCTCCACTTGAGGATCCGGAGGTGTCTCTTGCTTCTCTCCCTTCAATTCTTGAATTGCCTGGGAAAGCATATCGGAATAGAGATCAAAGCCAACCGAAGCGATAAATCCATGCTGCTCGGCCCCAAGGAGGTTCCCTGCTCCCCGAATGGACAAGTCCCTCATGGCAATCTTAAACCCTGATCCTAATTCTGTAAACTCTTTGATTGCCTGTAACCTTTTCTCCGCGACCTCGGTCAATACCTTGTCGCGTTGGTAGGTGAAGTAAGCATAGGCAATTCTGTTGGATCGGCCGACACGCCCGCGAAGCTGATACAACTGGGAGAGCCCCATGTGATCCGCGTCATACACAATGAGCGTATTGACGTTTGGGATATCCAGACCTGTCTCAATAATTGTTGTTGAGACAAGTACATCTGCGTCGCCTTCAAGAAAATCCAACATCACCCGCTCCAGCTCTTCTTCGCCCATTTGCCCGTGACCGACAAGCACTTTTGCCTCCGGTACCAAACTGCGCAGGCGATCCGCCATATTGTCAATATCCTTGACTTTATTATAGAGGAAGTACACTTGTCCGCCTCTTCCCAACTCCCGCTCGATCGCTTCCCGCACAAGAATGTCATTATATTCAACGACGTAGGTCTGTACCGGAAAACGATTTTCGGGAGGTGTCTCAATTACAGACAGGTCACGAATCCCAAGCATCGACATATGGAGTGTTCTCGGAATCGGGGTTGCTGTAAGAGTCAGACAGTCGATATTATGTTTCAACTGTTTGATCTTCTCTTTGTGAGTGACCCCGAACCTTTGCTCTTCATCGATAATCAACAGTCCCAAATCTTTAAATTTAATGTTCTTGTTCAAAATCCGGTGAGTTCCGATTACAATATCCACTTTTCCTTCCTCGAGTCCCTTTTGTACTTCTTTCATCTGGGCTTGTGTCCGGAACCGGGAAATCACTTCCACATTCACCGGGAACCCGGCGCATCGTTCCTTAAATGTTTCATAATGCTGCTGAGCAAGGATCGTGGTGGGAACCAGAACCGCGACCTGCTTCCCGTCCATCACAGCCTTAAAAGCCGCTCGGATGGCCACTTCCGTTTTTCCGTACCCGACATCACCGCACAAAAGCCGGTCCATCGGGCGAGGCATCTCCATGTCTTTCTTGATATCACGGATCGCCCGCAGCTGGTCAGGCGTCTCTTCATAAGGGAACATTGCCTCAAACTCCCGCTGCCAATGCGTATCGGGACTGAACGCATGTCCTGATGCTGCTTGACGAGCCGCATACAGTTTAATCAAATCCTCAGCGATATCTTTCACGGAACTTTGAACTTTGGATTTGACTCTTGCCCATTCCGTGCCGCCCAATGCATAGAGCTTCGGATCCCTATCTTCCGCCCCTACATATTTCTGAATCTGGTCGATTTGTTCAACGGGTACATAGAGTTTGTCCTTGCCCTTGTACTTAATGTGGAGATAATCTTTGTGGTTTCCGTCAATAACGAGCGTTTCGATGCCAAGATATTGACCGATTCCGTGGTTGACGTGAACCACATAATCTCCGACTTTTAGATCCTGGTAGCTTTTCAGCTTCTGGGCATCCGATAGCGCTCGAATCTTTTTAGCCTTTCGCTTGTTGGAAAATACCTCATTCTCAGTGATAACCGCTACCTTGAATGCTACAAGCTCAAAACCGCCAGCCAAATTGGCCTCCAAAATAACCGGACGCTTTCCGAACCCTCCCAAAGTTGTGACACGGTCCGCTTCCATTCCGTAATCATTTAAAACACGTTCCAAGCGTTCGGCACGTTCCGGACCCGCCGCCAAGAAGATCACACGAACTCCCGACCTGCGCCAACGATCCAGCTCCCCTTTTAAGACGGCCATCTGTCCGTGAAAATTCTGGCCTGCCTTGGCTGTGACATTAATCACCTGCTGCAGCGTAACCCCTTGAAATCCCCGCGGGAACAAGGATAAGAACAGTCGGCGCCATTTCCTGTCGGTGAAAAGTTTGCTTCTGTCGATTTCGGGTACCAGGCCCGGCAGTATCTCCCCATGCTCCAGAGCGGCCATTTCCCATTCGGCCTGTTCCTTCTCGATCAATTGAATCGCTTCCCGAAGGCGGGTTGGTTCATCAAACACTACAATGGTGCTTGGGGGCATATAATCAAGCAAGTTGGCGGATGAAGAGTCCAGAATATGTGAATAACGAATAAGTCCGGGAAACACGATGCCCTCTTGCATCTGCTCAATTTCTCGCCCGATATGCTGTTCCAATTTTTCTAGCAAAGCCGAATCTTTAATTTTTTTCTTATGGGTTTCGAGCCGCTGATGAACATCATCCGCCAACGCCTGGAGCTGTTCCGGGCGTACCAGTATTTCGCGGATCGGCGATAACCTGACACTTTCCAATTTTTCTATTGAACGTTGATTGGTCGGATCGAACGTACGGATCGAATCCACTTCCACATCAAACATTTCAATCCGAACACCGTTGTCCATCGTTAACGGGAAAATGTCGACAATTCCTCCGCGAACGGAAAACTCCCCTTTGGACTCCACCATTTCTACCCGCTGATACCCCAAGTAGACCAATCGCTCCAGCAACTCTTCCAAAGCAATTTCATCTCCCGGTTTGAGATGAATCGCCGCTTCAGCGAATTGCTGTTTGGAAGGTAACGTCTGATGAACAGCGGCAATCGGTGCGATCACCACGGATGCTTTTCCCTGCACCAAGGACTCCAGTACACCGAGTCTGGCTGCCGCCTGTTCCGGAGAATAGGCCAAAATGTCCAAATAAGACAACTCTCGATCCGGAAAAAGAGACACCTCTTCGATCGAAAGAAGTTCGGTCAGATCCTCATAAACTTGCTGCGCCTGCTGCATATTGTGTGTGACAATTAGTAGGGGGCATGACAAAGAAGCCCGCAACCCGGCCATATACAAATGCCGTGCAGAGCCGCTTATACCCGCTACCCATTGTTCGGAAACAGCTTGTTCGAATCCTTTCAACATTGAGTTAAAATCGGGATCCGAACGAATCAGATCAACTAACGGATGCAAAATCCAATCCCCTCCATAGCTTTTCGAACCAAGTGCAAAAAAGCCTTAAGGTCGATGACCCAGGCTTCTTGCATTCACCTCTGACTTCATTGAAGCGGACTTTGAAGCAGCGCCAATTCCGGGTGAGCTTCAATCGCTTCTTGGCAATAGTCGCAAATGGTTTTCACGTAAGCAACATCCTCATTTAGATTATACGATATTATATCGGCCTGTTCTTCCGCCGTCAAGGAAGTCAGGCCGAGTCTCGATTCATCCACTCGATCCCGATCCAACGCGCCCAGATAGGTATGACAGTGTCTGCATACATAGATTAACTTCAAAAGAAATTCCTCCTCCGTATTCTTCTGAACTAGTATGGACGAGGAAGCAGGTTGACATACCTAATTATGCTTGTTCATAGCATTTTGGAAGCTCTCTTCAATATATGTTTGCAGCGCGTCAGTTGTTTTTTTGATCGCTTCGTCAACCAAGGGACGCTCTTCTTTGCGAAAAGAGCTGAGGACATGATCGACAACGGTAACACCGGGAGCCGGTCGATCTACACCAATTTTAACACGAAGAAACTCCTGTGTTCCCGTACTGGCGATAATGGATTTGATCCCATTGTGTCCGCCCGCACTTCCCTTAACACGCAATCTCACTGTACCCAAGGGAAGATCCATATCATCATAGACGACCACCCATTCATCCGGTTCAGGTTTGTACCAATCCAGCAGTTGCCGAACCGATTGTCCGCTTAAATTCATATAAGTCATCGGTTTCACCAGAACCACTTTCTCACCTTTGTGAATGCCTTCCCCATAGAGCGCCTGAAACTTGCTTTTTCGAACTTCTATACCAAGTGTATCGGACAACTTATCAATCGCGACAAATCCCACATTATGTCGCGTTGTTTCGTACTCTTTGCCTGGATTCCCCAAGCCAATTATGATTCGCACAATTCGTTCCTCCTTGACCTGCCGTTCATTATCTAGAGTAGCGTTCGAGCGTCGTTGATGCAACGTTTTTTAATGAAAGTACAGACTCTATACGGGCGAAGCTCGCTTTTACTTTTCCAGTTCACCCTGCGTCAAACCGTCATCAACCGAAATAGACCATGACTGTAACCTTCCTGTCAGTTGTTTTACACACAGGAAGAAACTCCCTAAAGGAGGAATTTTCCTTTTTAGGGTGAACTATGAAAATACGAAAGTATATTACTATATAGGAGGTAATATCCTAATGAGGAAAAAATTTTCAGCGACCATTTCCGCTGTGATTGCGGCTGGACTTGGGATAGGAACTGCAATTGCTTCTGATAGTTCAAATAGTGGTTGGTCATCAGTCCCAAACTATGTATCGGCTTATTCAGGCCTAGCGCCCGAATCCAAAACAGCAATTGCTAATGCAGCTTCAACTTGGAATAATGCAGGGTCGGGTAATCTCGTTTACAAAAGCTCTTCTGACCATGACAACACCGTCTATCCCAATAAAAACGGAGCGAACCAAATTACAAAAGGAAATACGGGATTGGCAGACCATTATGATTCCGCTTCTTCCGAAATAACAATGTATGGCTATTCCGACCCTCAGGAAACGAAAAAGCGGACGTTGGAACAAGCTGATAAAGACGGTATTTTGATGCTTTATCCCCGATAGGAGGCGACTTTGAAGTGAAAAAACTGATAGCTGGCTTAACTTGTGCATCGTTTGTAATCAATCGGTGGAACAGGGTATTATTTGTACCCTAAAACCGAAACAATCCACATTGACGGGGTTATTCCGTTTAAGTCCAAGACTCAATTAATAGGAGAATCCGAAGTTATTTTAAGGGGAACGGTCAAAGCAAAACTGCCAAGTAAGTGGAGCAATCCCAACGGTGAAAAAGGTCAGGGTGTCCCAAACATCGTTCAAACTGATATTGTTATAGCGGTTGATGAAATTTTTAAAGGAACTCCTTACAATAACAAGGATATAGTAGTCAGAATAGATAAAGGTGAAATAGATAAGACAAAAGTAGTATCAGACGGTTATCCGGATTTTACACCTGGTGAGGAAGTTGTCCTGTTCCTTGCTAAGGATGACGGTGATTTAGCTAATCCCAATGAAAATTATTATGTTCTAAAAGGGATGCGGCAGGGTAAATTCACTATAGCTGACAAAACAAACAAGAAATACTCAAACGGGAGAGATACTATCTTATTATCCACATTTAGCGAAGAGATACCAAGAGAACTTGAGAACTATAAACAGCTTCCTAAACTCTCCGATCCTAAACAATATCAACCCTAATTTCGATTGTAAGCCCTGAAATGAGGGCTTTTTTGCATAAAAAATGTTTATAGAAAAAGCCCCCATAAGGGGAGTTTATCATTCGGAAGGCTTTCTCTATCGAAACGCCATTACATGGCTGCTTGTGCGGCGAGAACTTCGAAGATCTCGAGCAATTGTTCATTTTTTGCCAACTTCCGCCGTACGCGGGTTAAAGCATTGTCAACCGCTTTGCGGCTAGGCAGATCCAAAATATTTTGAATTTCCATATGACTGCGTTCTTCAAAATAGAATAATACCAGACAATTGTACTCCAGCGGCGTGAGATTCTCGTTCTTTAAAATATTTCGGATGTTCTGTAAGGAATCTTTTCGAAGAAGGATGTGATAAGTAGACTTACTGGGTTTATCGATAACTCCTTCAAGGTAAGAGGTGTCGCTGACAACTCCATCTTCGTTTACGCTAGGCCCATCCAATCGCATCGCTGTCCGGTTTGGAACATTTGCTTGTCCATACAACCGACGAAGACGCGACTTGATATGGTTCTCCACTGTCAGCTTACAATAAGAGAAGAATGACATCTTCCCGGTTTCAAACGACTTTACCGCATTCCAGACTTCTATTCTCGCCCATTGGAAAACCTCATCACGATCGGCCATCCATGAAGCATAGCGATGAGCAATTCTCCGGCACATCGGCTCTACCCGTTTAAGTGTTTCCTGAAAAGCATACTCACAAGTCTTCGCTTTCACTGCAAGTTCGTTTAAATCCAGAGACATTCCCATTCCTCCTTCCGCAAATACTGACGAAATCTGTCGATTTCACACCTACTACTAATCTACATGCGCGAGCTTTTAATAAACAGGTACGAAACACCCAGTTTTTCCAATATCTATAGAACTTTAGATTCATTTTTTGGGTGGGAATAAAGTCACTTTTTTCAAACAACAAAAAACGCCCACCTTTAAAAAAGGCGGACGCACAGCGGTTTTCTCGAATTTAAATAGTTAACTTCATTTATTCGTGGGCTCCTGGAATTTCGTGAGCACCCACACCCTGTCCTTCCGTATCATGAACCAAATCCGGCTCTTTTGGTTCAATTTCAGTGTCAGGCGGTGCATTTTTGGCTGCGATCACGGCAACAATCAGCTCTTCCGGGTCTGATTTGATCTCGCAGGAAGCCGGAACTGGCAGGTCTTTCACGCGCAAATTGTCTCCGATCTGCAAGTGGGAAATGTCGACCAGAATATGTTCCGGTACATCGGCCGGAAGTGCCCGAACCATTACTTCCCGCATCTGCTGTTGGATAACACCGTCCCGTTTTTCCACTTCTTCCAAACCGTTTAAGTAAACCGGAACCTCAACATCGACCGGTTCATCCAATGAAACCGCATGAAAATCGATATGCAGCACATGTCTCTTTACGGGTTCACGATCAATATGATGAACCATCGCATGGTACCGGCCAAGCCCCTCGATGTTCATTTCGATAAGCCCATATCCGTTATTGGCGGCGATTCTTTTAAAAGATTCCGCATCGATAAAGATCGGGGTTGAAGCAACCTTTCTTCCGTAAATTACCCCGGGAATGCCGCCCTCTCGACGAATTTGATTG
The DNA here is from genome assembly GCF_042652925.1 of Effusibacillus consociatus. Classification (NCBI taxonomy): domain Bacteria; kingdom Bacillati; phylum Bacillota; class Bacilli; order Caryophanales; family Alicyclobacillaceae; genus Effusibacillus; species Effusibacillus consociatus. The sequence goes on along the minus strand of NZ_JBHSHC010000106.1, from coordinate 79,998 downwards.
CGTTCCCCTTTAGTCAATTTCTTTCGCAGTCCACCCCGGACCAGAACTTGTTCCACAGCCATCCCTCCTGATTCATAAGCTACTGAACGGCACTTAGCAGTTTGTGCCAGTTAAAGTACCTTAGTATAGTAGTTGCCCATTTTGCAGAAAGTTCAAACCCAAAAAGAGGCATACCCTCCTTTGGAGAGCATGCCTCAAGTGTGTGTTCTTATTCAAACAACGTCGAAATGGATTCTTCATTATGAATCCGTAGGATTGCGTCCGCTATAAGCTTTGCAACCGACAATGTTTTAATCTTCGGTGATTGTTTTTCTTCACCCAAAACGATTGAGTTTGTCACCACAACTTCTTTCAATACCGAATCATTTAAACGCTGCATGGCAGGACCGGAAAAGACGGGGTGTGTACAACATGCATACACCTCACGTGCACCAAGCTCAATCAAAGCTTTCGCACCGTGTGTAATCGTTCCGGCTGTATCAATCATATCGTCGATCATAATTGCCGTTTTCCCGTCAATGTTCCCGATGACGTTCATCACTTCCGCAACGTTCGGTTCAGGACGACGCTTGTCGATGATCGCAATCGGTGCACCCAAGCGTTCCGCCATGCTGCGGGCACGAGTCACCCCACCCATATCCGGGGAAACCACGACCACGTCTTCCAGGTTCTTTCCCTTGAAATAATCGGCCAAAATCGGCTCGGCATACAAATGGTCCACGGGAATATCAAAGAACCCCTGGATTTGCCCCGCGTGCAGATCCATCGTAACGACCCTGGTGGCACCCGCTGTTTCAATCAAATTGGCAATCAGCTTTGCCGTGATCGGATCTCGGGCTCTCGCTTTACGATCCTGACGCGCATATCCGTAGTATGGAATGACAACATTGATGCTTCCTGCTGAAGCACGCTTCAATGCATCGACCATTATCAGCATTTCCATCAGATGTTCGTTAGCCGGAGCGGATGTTGGCTGAATTACAAATACATCGCATCCTCGAACGCTTTCTTCCAATTTGATTCTGACTTCTCCATCGGAGAAGCGGGTAACATGGGAAACACCGAGCTCAATGCCAAGATGCTGGGTAATTTCTTTAGCTAGCTCAGGATTTGCATTACAAGTGAAAACCTTTAATTTTTTGTCTTTATACACCCTTAACCCCTCACTTTTTTTGAGCCCCGTTCACGTAACCGGGCTTCTAATTTTGCCGTATAGCCTTCTTTTATCACTTGTCTTTCCCGCGCAATAGCTAAAGCTCCATCCGGGACGTTGTCTGTTATAGTCGATCCTGCAGCCACATACGTATCATTTCCAACTGTAACGGGAGCAACAAGATTTGTGTTACAACCAATAAAGCTGTTGTCCCCCACAACGGTCCTATGTTTTGCCATTCCATCGAAATTCACGGTAATGGTACCGCAGCCGATATTCGTACCATTTCCCACATCCGCGTCACCTACGTAGGCGAGGTGCGGGATTTTCGTTCCTTCGCCGATCGTGGAATTTTTGATTTCCACGAAGTCGCCGATTTTTACTTTATCGGCTACTGTGGAACCCGGACGAACATAGGCGAAAGGTCCAATATTGACACCGGAACCGAATGTCGAATCCAGCAGCACCGACTGCATGACAACGCTTCCATCCCCAATTATGCTGTTTTGGATACGCGTATGTGGTCCTATCTCACAACCGCTGCCAATTACTGTCGAACCAGTAAGCATACTCCCCGGATAAATAATAGTATCGGCCCCGATTTGAATGTCTATATCAATATAAGTCGAACTCGGATCCACCAGTGTGACTCCGTTTTGCATATGGTGCAGTCTGATTTTGTCCCGAAGAATGTTTTCAACCATCGCGAGCTGCACACGATCATTAATGTTCAGAATTTCATCGGCATCATCCACGCAATGGGCCGCCACTTTTTTTCCTTGTCGCCGTAAAATATCAATGCAATCCGTGAGATAGTATTCCCCTTGTGCATTGTTGTTTGTCACCATTTTCAACGCTTGAGCCAGTGAACGCGTATCAAAACAATACGTGCTGGCATTTATTTCACGAACTGATTTTTCATCAGGAGAAGCATCCTTTTCTTCCACAATTCGCAGTACCGATCCATCTTCCCCGCGTATGATCCGACCATAACCAAACGGATTGTCCACAATACCGGTCAGCACGGTTGCGGCAGCCCCCTGTTCCCTGTGGAGCTCAAGTAATTTCGTAATGCTCTCAGAGGTAATGAGTGGAGTATCCCCACTGCAAATCAGGGTAATTCCATCCTGATTTTCCAACAAAGGCGCCGCCTGCATGACTGCATGGCCGGTTCCAAGCTGCTCTTTCTGCCAAACGAATTCAACTTCACCCTGCAGGGCGGCTTGCACCTGTTCACCCATGCTGCCGATTACCACAATTCGACGGGTAATGCCGGCCGCTTTCTGGGCGTCCAACAAATGGCGAACCATCGGTTTCCCGCATACGGGATGAAGAACCTTATGACGTTGGGATTTCATGCGGGTCCCTTGTCCTGCTGCCAGGACAATGGCGTTAATTGACATTTTTTGTGATTCCTCCGTCCTTCTCCGTCTCTAATCCACCCCTCATTGTACCCCAATAAAAAATATCCCGCAAGAAAACTCCTGCGGGATACTTTGTTCTTTGACAAAATGTTTAATTATGCGCCTTCTTGAACGTCTTCCGCTCGGTAGTACACTTCAAGTACGGCGTTTTGAATCTTTTGACGGGTTTCGGAAGAAATCGGATGAGCAATGTCCCGGAACTCCCCATCCGGAGTCCGTTTGCTTGGCATTGCAACGAACATGCCGTTGTTGCCATCGATGATCCGAATGTCATGAATGACAAACTCATGATCAATCGTAATGGAAGCGATCGCTTTCATGCGGCCTTCCGTGTTGACTTTGCGAAGACGTACATCGGTGATTTGCACCCTTTGGCCAACCCCTTTCTAGATGTTAATGCCCCCTTGTTGGGATAATTCGCTAAATACATAATTTTTCCTGCCCAAAAAATTAACTAGAACAACAAATATTTAACGACATAAATCGAGTTTAATTGACAAAAAATACGCAATCCTCGGAAAGGATTGCGCAGGTATGCAGACGTGTCACTATCAGCCGCGGATTGCGATAAGTTCAATTTCCACACCGACATCTCGCGGCAAGCGGGCGACTTGAACTGTCGATCTGGCAGGAGGATTCTCCCTGAAATATTCCTCATAGACTTCATTAATCTTGGCAAACTCGTTCATATCGGCAATAAACACCGTTGCTTTCACAACATCTTGAAACGAATAACCGGCTTCACTCAGCACAGCTTCCAGATTTTGAAACACTTGCCGGGTTTGCGCCTGAATGTCACCTGTCACCAGTTCCCCTGCCGGAGTAAGAGGAATTTGACCGGAAGTAAACAGCATATTTCCCACTTGTACCGCTTGCGAGTAAGGACCGATTGCGGCCGGAGCTTTTGTGGTGGAAACAATCGTCTTTGCCATTACAATTCTCCTTTCTGTGAAATTTTGAATGTGCCGGGTTCAACCCGAATCTCCCTGGTGATCTCATCAACATGAGAAAGAACGGTCAGGGCCACATAGTCTTCAAGCATTTTGTTTGTGGGTTCCGAAGTGGACATAAACACGCCCACCCCCACTACTTCTGCCTTAAATTCTTTCATCAAATCACACATCGCCTTGGCAGTTCCGCCGGCTTTCATAAAATCATCGATGATCAAAACTCGGGAGCGTTCAGGAAGTGAGCGACGAGACAGTGACATCGTTTGGATTCGTCTGGAACCCGACACATAATTGATTGACACGGCGGAACCTTCCGTTACGCGGTGATCCCGACGGACCACAACCGTCGGAAGATGCAAATACCTGGCAGCTGAAACAGCCAAAGGAATCCCCTTTGTTTCCACGGTTAACACGTAGTCCGCTCCGGACATTGAGAAGATATGAGCGAAAATCCTTCCTGCCTTGTCCAGTACGTCAGGTCTGCCCAGGATATCGGAAACGTATAGGTATCCGCCTGGAAGAATTCGATCAGGATCCGCCAACAACCTGCTCATTTCTCTCAAAAAATCGGATACCTGCTGGTCCGGAACACCCGGTATGTAACGAACACCGCCGGCCGCCCCCGCTTGAGTTTCAAGCGTTCCGATGCCTTCTTTCAGAAGTACCTCCCTTATAATGGCCAAGTCCTCTGATAAGGAAGATTTGGCGGAGTTTAATTTTTCCGCCATATCGGTCAGGGAAATCAGCCGATACGGTTGTTCCAACAAAGTTTGCGTCAAACGTACAATCCGTTCACTTCTGCGCAAGCCGCTCACCCCCCAAAACACGAACATTGTAAATCAAATAATACCATTATTTTCGTAAAAACAACAAGTACGCCCTTATCCGGACAACATTTTGGTTGCCCACTCGAGATCGTCCGGTCTGTCAATGTCGTGCGCAACTTCAGGATAGGGGGAAATAACGGCCCGTGCATCCAGTTCGAACATTTCCGCAATTCGGGTCTCCAACTTCGAAATGGTCAATAACCCTGCCAATTTGGTCAGCAGCAAACGCACAACAAAACTCACCCCTAACTCTGCGGACAACGCAAGAGGGCTCTTTCGAAGCTCCAAAATCTTTTCGACTCTCCCCAAGATGGGAAGGAGTTTTCCCGGTTTCACAAGAAACAGGTTACCGCCCGTGAATGTTCCTTCTTTAAGTTTTACATAGGTTCGGCGGATTCCCGGAAACCGTCGTTCATAATCCCGTTTGTCTACAATGGGGTAATACAGATCCGCATCTGACTGACATCTCGCCAGGAAATCTTCAACCGCTTCCGTGGTCAAAAAGGGCACATCACATGTGACGATCAGAACGTATTGATCCTGTTCCGGCCCCTGCTGTAACGCTTCGTGCACACTGTCTATCAAGCGTTCATGATCTTTAATGACGACGATCTTCTGAATTGCTGAGACTCCGGCCAATGCTTCTGTCACATACTCCAGCATGGTTTTTCCATGAATACGGGCAAACGCTTTTCCTTCCGGTGAGAATTCAACTTTATTTCCTCCGGTAAGTACACAAGCCAACATAGGAATCACTCCCCATTTACCATCATGCCCAAACTTTTAAACAAGGAATTATAGAAATCGTGTTAAATATACTTCTTTTGAAAATCCACGCAACGCGTTGCAGATGCGTTGTGCCCTGCTCTCTCGATCGACGATTCCGAACACCGTGGGGCCCGACCCGGACATCAAGGCACCCATGGCGCCGAACTTCATCATCTGGTACTTTAACTTTTCCACTTCCGGATGGAGCTTAAACGTGACCGTCTCCAGAACATTCCCGAGATGGTCTACAATTCGTTCCGGTTCCCCTGTCTCCAATGCTTTCACCATCGCTTGCGTATCGGGGTGCACCACTATTTCCCGTACATTCAGATTTCCATAAATATCAGCTGTTGAAACAGCGATCGGAGGTTTCACGAGAACAACCCACAAGGGCGCAGCGGCAGGCAATCGCTCAATTTTTTCCCCTCGTCCTCTCGCAATTGCTGTTCCGCCATAGACACAAAAGGGAACATCCGATCCCAACTCCGCGCCCAGTTCCGCTAACTCGTCCAAAGACAGCCCCAGGTCCCACAACCGGTTAAGTCCGCGAAGCGCAGCCGCCGCATCGCTTGATCCTCCAGCCAGCCCTGCCGCAACCGGAATATTTTTTTCAATCGAAATGTGGACTCCTCTTCGGATTCCAAATTGTTCCTGCAACAGCGCTGCCGCTTTATAGGCCAAATTTCGATGGTCCAACGGAATATAGGGAACTCCGCACGACAATGTGATGGTTGAGTCATCCCTGTCTTCAAACACAAGGTGGTCGGACAGATCCACCGTCTGCATCACCATCTCCACCTCGTGATATCCATCGGGACGTTTATAAAGAACATCAAGCGTTAAATTGATCTTTGCCTTCGCTTTTTCGCTAAACACAACTCCACCGCCCGGTTACTGTCATTCAAAATTCTGAAAAGCCAAACCCTAAAATACGGTCATAATGATACCATATTTTAATTTCATCGGCAGGAAACAAAGAACCATCCTCTCACAAGAAAGGATGGTTCCGGGGTTAAATTTTTACGGCGCTTAATTGCGGAACTAACCCCTCGATGGTCGATACGGAAACGGCCCCGAACTTTCTGAGAACGTCCATAACGGGTTCCAGCTTTTCATAAAAAACAATTAAAATCTCATCGTTTCGCATCTCTTGGATCGCTTTTGCAAGCGCCTCGCACTCATCCAATACAATATGGCATTCCCGATCGGGAACTTCGGTTTTCGCAGCGCGGTACATAAGATTTGCAATTTCTCCCCGCAAGCGGCCTCGCAAATCCCGGTCTTCCTTCACAATAAGACGATGGAAGCCCCTGGCTGCCACTCTGGCGGCTTGTTCGACCGTGGAGTTGTCCCGATCTCCCGGAACGCCGATTACACCTGTAACGGTTCGTCCCTTCCACTGAGAGGCCATCCGGCAGATGGCTGCAAACGAATCCGGATTATGACCATAATCCACCAACACATAGCCACCTGCGACCTTATAAAGATTGGTCCGACCCGGATTATCCCGGTCACTGCGAAAACTTTTTATTGCGGAGGCGATTCTCTCTCGAGTCATCCCGTACCCACGGCATGCGGCGATTGCAGCCATTGCATTAGCCACGTGAAACTCGGCCGTTCCACACATTGTGACCGGAATATCCGACGCACGAACAATCCGATTTTCAGTCTCCCCGACCGCTTCCACAATCCAGCCGTGCTTCAAGAAATATGCAGTCCCACCTATTTCCAGATGTCGCTTCACCACCGGCTGGTTGGCATATAAGGAGAAATACACCACTTTTTTCTTCACTTTACGAATCCGGGGGATGTCCATCAAGCCGGCCAAAAGCTCATCATCCGCATTCAGGACAAGAGTTCCACCCTCTCGTACACGTTCCGCCAACAGCGATTTGATATGCAAGAGATCGTCCAGTTGTTCAATTCCGTCCTGACCGATGTGATCCGGCTGAATATTGGTAATTACAGCTACGTCAGACCAGTCGTAAGCGAGTCCCGAACGGACAATTCCGCCCCTTGCAGTTTCCAAAACCGCAATTTCAACACTGGGATCGGAAAGAACCGTTCTTGCTGAACGGGGACCTGTAGTATCCCCTTTCGCAATACATTCACCGGCGATAAAGATTCCGTCGGTGGTCGTCATTCCTACCGTCTTCCCCGTGGTTCCAAGAATGTGTCCAATCATCCGTGTCGTAGTTGTTTTTCCATTCGTACCCGTGATCGAAACAATTGGAATTCTTGCTGATGAATCGGCAGGATACAGCATCTCAATGATCGCCTCTCCCACGTCCCTAGCTTCCCCTTCACTGGGGAAGTGGTGCATACGGATACCGGGAGCGGCATTGACTTCGATAATTCCCCCCTCGCCTATTTGCAAGGGCTCAGCAATATTTTGATGTACCAGGTCAATTCCGCAAATGTCCAGACCTATGATCCTAGTCACCCTCTCACAAAGCCTCGCTATCTGCGGATGCAGAATAGCCGTCACATCCCTGGCTGTTCCTCCGGTGGACAGATTTGCACTTTCCCGTAAAAATACGATCTCGCCCTTCTCCGGAACATCATGTAATCTTCGCCCACATTTGCGGATATAGGCAATCAGGATGGGATCAATGATAATTCTCGTGAGAGGCTTTTCGTGATCGTCCCCACGAAGCGGATCCTGATTCACAATTTCGATCAACTCCACAATGGAATGTACCCCATCTCCCACAACATAGGCTGGCAGCCGTTCACTTGCAGCAATAACTCTTCCGTTTACCATGAGCACACGATAGTTGCTTCCTTTAAAAAATTCTTCGACCATAACGTCCGAAGAATATTCGCGGGCAATGTTATAAGCGTGCTTTACTTCCGCAGCTGTCGTCAGATTGAGGGATACCCCTTTGCCCTGACATCCGTTCAGAGGTTTTACAACAACGGGTGCACCCGCTTCCGCCAGGAACTGGATTGCTTCCTCAGCTGTTCTGACTGTTCTGCCGCGTGGAACCGGTACAGAAGCCTGCTCCAGAAGAGTTTTTGTTAAGGCTTTGTCGCTTGCAATATCAACTGCTATGGCTCGAGTATGCTCCGATAGGGTAGCTTGAATATGCTTTCGGTTTTTCCCGTGCCCGAGCTGAACCAGACTCCCGTCGTTTAAACGCACATATGGAATACCGCGTCGCTCGGCCGCATCGACAATAGCCCGGGTACTAGGGCCGAGCTCCGTTAGAGCCGCGATACGCTTTGCCTCTTCCACATGTTTCTCCAAGGGAAACGGTTCTCCTTTTGCCAAAGCCTCGACCAGCTCCACCGCTGTTTTCAGGATGTATCGAGTACTTTGTTCCGCTTTATATTCCACTACCACATCGTAAATGCCTGGCCCATCGGCATAAAGCGTTTTGCCGAAAAACGCAGGGATTCCGGCTAACTCTGTTAATTCCAACGCTACGTGTTCCACAATATGTCCGAAATATGTACCCCCGTAAAGCCGTTCAATAAAACCCCCGGGCCGCCCTTTCGCGCAATGATGGGTATGGACGCCTGGAAGCAGATTGAGTAACCGTTCAATAAAGCCTGGAATTTCGTAACTTTCTTTTTCCGTTAACTCTTCCAAATGTAACTTCATCACCAAAACCGGTTTATGATTATAGATATTCGGACCCGGCAACGTCCGAATCTCACTGATTCTCATTGTGTCAGCTCCTCGTTCGGTCTGCTTTCGTTGCATCTTTCTCTATGACAGGAGTCCGTTCCCGCAAATTAAACCTATACCCGGCCGGAAGAATATGAAGCGCAACTCCGCACAAAGCCAAATCATCATTTTTTCTCAGCCCCGGCAAATTGGAATAAATAAGGGCGCCAGCGTCGATAACGGTTACCGCACCGTCTCCGATTACGACGAATTCATGATTTTGCAGCACCAAAGCTGTATTTTCGTCAATACCAAGCCCTAAATGGTGAGGGTATTGAGCAACAGCCGACAATAGCCGTCCTAACCGGCCCCGTTGAGCGAAGTGTTGATCTATCACAACCCCAGGAATAAATTCCATTCCCGGAGCCATCTCTACAATTCCAATCCGCGGATTCGTTTCAGGCACCCCTTCAATGATCATTGTGGTAGACATCATGGAAGCGCCGGCACTTGTACCCGCCAGCACCATTCCTTCCTCATGGCGCTTATGGAGCGCCGCATCAATCTTGGTGCCACCAAGTAGATTCGTAATGCGAACCTGGTCTCCCCCTGTGAAGAATACACCGGTTGCTTTTTCAATTGCTTTCACAGCACTGACCGAGTTGGCATTCTCGCGGTTGGAAACGTCAAATGTTCGAACATCTTCCACACCTATTCGATCAAATACCTCCAGGTATTCCGCCCCCACTTCCAGCGGCAGTTCCGTTGCCACCGTAATTACGACGATTCGCGCATGAGGTCCTCCGGCTAGCCGAACGAATTCCCGAAGGATTTTACATTCCCCCTTCTTGTCTTCAGCTCCACCGATAACCACTAAATGTCCGGGGGTCTGGCTCACTGCACGTGCCTCCTCCACGTTCCAACATGAATTTGGGTTCCCATAATTAGCAACAGAGTTTCACTTGTGTTTTAATGGGCAGATTAATTTTTAGCTTGACCCAAGATAATGCGGGATATTCAACATTGAACAAAGAACCCCGCGAAAAAGCGTACGCCACGTCCCCCATCAAAGTAAGAAAGCGAGATAAACCTTTCTAATTTAAAAAACCAGGGCATTTGCCCTGGTTTGGTACGCCTTATAGGAGTCGTAGGTTAGAGATTCTGCTTGGCCATAGCCTGTTCGGCAATCTCTATCGCTCGTTTGACCATGTTTCCCGCGTCTTTCGCCCGGATGTTCTCCCAACCTTCGCGTTGGACAGTGTCATAGAAACCAAGATCTTTGGCCAATTCCACCTTCAACTCTTCGGACATGATGCCGCGACGTCGAGCCATTGTCATCGCCTCCTTTGTTTTGGCGTCCAGGTATAGTATTGGATACGGGCAAAATAAAAATGCCCCCGTTTTCGGAAGCATTTCCTCGTTGCATCATAATCCTTTATCCCTCTACGTAAGTTACCCGGATGTGTTCATCATCTTTGCAAACCGTCAACTCGACGGTTTCGGTGAGGATATCCGCATAGCTGTAAGATACTCGTTTAAAAGAGTTTCCAGTGTTTTCAAGCTTCACAACGAATACGGAAGGGTATGTTTCTTCCAGTACCCCCATTCGTTCAATCGTCTTTCGACGACCACCGTTAGCTCGAAGCAAGATCTTTTCCCCAATGAATCCATCAAGATTCCGCTTGATTTCATTTAGAGGGTTTTTCGTTGCCATCGACACCACCTCTTTCCATTGACAAGTATACCACCAGGGAAAGGGTGTGTCAAATCAGTAAAATATTATAACAACGCTTGCAAAACCCTGTCAATGGGGCTTTTGTCGCCTATTGAGAAATTTTTTGGTACTTTTACGTTTAAAGTTCTAATTTTGGCAATATTCGACGCATTCCACTTTCCCTTTTATCTCGGAGTTCTCGGGAGCCCAAGGCGGTATTTTCCACGGGATTCCAATCCTCCCAATCCGTCAGTTCCTGTAATCGTTGATTGTACAACATCATAGATGTTAATTGTCTGATTGATCGGGGTATAGGCGACTTTTTCAGCTACAAGTACAGGGTCAAGAGCGTGAATCAAGATTCTCTTCGGTGAAGACGCAAAGTTTGCCCCTGCCTCAAGGATCGCTTCATAATACGACTGGCACGCGCCGGCAAAAATTACAAGCTCGTCAAGGCTGCGCTCGTATTTTCTGGCCACTTGCACTGCGTGAATGAAGTTCTCCGTATTCCGGTAGTTGTATATTTTCGTTGTATCCTGCCCTTTTTTGATCAAACCGTCATGTCCGGTGATTACCAAAATATCGGGCTGATAGGACTCGAGAAAATGGGGAAGCACATCCGCCATTCGTGATTCGCTTACGTGATGCCCATTCGCCGGCAGCCCCAGTTCTTCGTAAAAAAGCATACATTTGTTCAGGTAGGAGCCGTCACCGTCCAAATGGAGTACCCGCCCCGGCCGCTCAAAAAATTCCTTGCCTTCCTGCAGTTTCACCCCTGAACGAAGCATTTGTTTTTCTTTTTCTATAAGACGGCGCATGCGAATTAACCTCAAACTGTCCGCCTCACGTCTTGAATGCTGCAGCATATGGGATTGCCATTCCTGATCCGCTACCGGTACCAAATCCTCGAACGGAGCGTCTGCAAGCAGTCGTACCTCCATCCCTTTCAGGGTTGCAACCCGGCTGGATGGATCAACGTCTATCACCATAAAAAGGACGTCTTTGTCATATGATTTACGGGCTACCCGGTCACCGACTTTCCACATACGCATCCCCCCAATCGAACTAGGATATCGTATGTGAATGTCATTAAACCCGTGTCAATCGATCATGAAACACCTGCAGGATCTCGTCAAAGATAAGATCAAGTTGGCCGTTGGAACTGCGGAATCCGGCAAATAATGCGTATCCCCACGTTTTCCCCTTCTTCATCGAATTGGTGCTGCGGAATACTTCTGTGGCTTGAATCCCCTGCTGCTCCAACAGTTCATTGCGCAGGTACATTCGTACTTCGACTTCTTCCCCTTTGCGGTACCCCACAACGCTTGCATCCGCTCCCAGATCAAACAGTGCCCGTGCCGCATACGTTGGAATGTTGGCGTCGATTTCAGCTACCAGGATGTGATACCCGCCAAAGGTGGCTTTTCTCGCAGACAGTGCCGAATCAATAATCGCCCCCCGGTCCCGGCGATCTTCCACCACATAAAGATTCAGGATGTCTTCGTAACTGAGACCACCCCTTGAAAGCAGTTCACCAAATACTTGAAATGCTTCCGGATCGCCTTTGTGAAAGTGGATGGTATCTGTCAGGATGCCCGCGCACATCGCAAGTGCCATTTTTTTGTCAATCGGTGCCTTCAATTCCTTCAGAACTCGATAAACCAGCTGACTGGTTGAGGAAACAACATCGTGAAGTGCCACATCGGCTTTCTGAATGAGGTGGTTGTTCGGATGATGATCAATGACAAAAAACCGCTGAGGCACCGAATCGCACAATTGGGCTCCATGAGCGGTATCCACCACCACAATATTTTTATAATCGCAAACTTGGGGAGCGTGCACAACCGTCATCCCAAGCTCCTCAATCAGACGCTTGCTATGGCCGGCAATTTCCTGCGGAACACCAATATCTCCGCCAATCAACCGGGACAATGCATAAGCGGCACCTATTGCATCACTATCCGCCTGGTCATGACAAAGAATCAGATTGTTTCCTCCCTGAATCTTGGCCATAGCTTCCACAAACGACTTCATGTGACACCATCCTACATTACGACCGAACGTTTGTCCGATCATTTAAATACGAGCTACTCGATTGTACCATTTCTTGCCGGGATGTTGCTACATTTTTCTAGTACTATATGAAATTCCGAATCGAATGGTTCTCATCCCAAGAATAGTATAACCCCATGTTTGAACTGAATGTGCCGGATTCCCTCCCGCACTCACTTACTATTACCAGCAGGACGCCACTGTCGAGTGTCTTGTCCTTGCAACGGAACGCTGTGACCTTTATATTGGAAATTGTACATTCAGAATCGGAGGAAAAAGTCATGAGTGATCGATTACGTCTAGCCCTGCTTCACCTGCTTCCAAAGAATACAATTTCCCGTTTGGCCGGTCGTTTCGCGGGGAGCAGGCTTTCTAAGTGGGTGATTCCTTATTACGCTCGACACTTTCAGATCGACTTGGAACAAGCGGAAAAACCGATCGGGGACTACCGGACGCTCACAGAGTTTTTTACTCGGAAACTCAAGAGTGAATTCCGTCCGATCGCAGAAGGGGATAAAGTACTGGTCTCGCCCGTAGACGGAGTTGTCTCGCAATTCGGGAAGATTCAGGACGGAACGCTGCTTCAGGCGAAGGGGGTTGCCTATTCACTGGAACAGCTGCTCGCAGACTCCCGGAAAGCCGAATTGTACGAAGGTGGGACCTTTCTTACCATTTACTTGTCGCCACGCGATTATCATCGAATCCATACATGTCTGAAGGGAAGCGTGACAGGATATTCCTACATACCGGGAACCTTGTTTCCGGTCAATCCGTTTGGTGTCCGCAACGTGCCCGGCCTCTTTTCCAAAAATGAACGTCTTACCACTTATCTCTCGTCCCCGTACGGCGAATATGCGATTGTGAAAGTGGGTGCCACCATCGTCGGATCCGTTCAGGTTGTTTACGACAAGAAACTTGCGACCAATGTACGGAACGGACGTATGACTCACGAGTCTCTTGAAGGCCCAACTCTCGAAAAAGGGGATGAACTCGGCCTTTTCCGTTTCGGCTCCACCGTAGTTTGTTTATTCGAACCGGGTATGGTTGCATTAGAGGATATCAAAGAAGGGCAATTCGTTCGAATGGGGCAGCGAATTGGGGAAGTCCAAGCCGCCACCTGATTCCAATAAAAAACCGGCTGCTGCAAAGCCGGTTGCATTTTTGTTATCCAAGTGATCTTGTATATCGGTCGGCCACTTTGGAAGCACCAAACGCGTTTGGTTTTACTTTTGCCGTATATCCGGAAGCTGTTACCCAACCGACGATTTCCTTGATCAAAGATTTCGTCGCGCCTTTTTCTCCGACGTCGAGATGAATTTCCAAATGCTCGCCACAGATTTGAGGAATTTTTTCCGACATTTCCTGACATAAGAGAAGGGAGTACGAAGCTTCTGTAAACATTCTCTGCTTCAGTGATCGAATCTCCCGGGAAGGACGCCGATGAATGTAATAGCGGGCTCCCTTGCCGACACGATGCACGATGATGGCAGTCACAAACATCGTGATTCCCCGGTCATAACGATTCTGCGAATCGGAACCGATCACAACTTTATATGCGTCGTCAGGTCCGGCCCCCACAAATTCACAGATATCTCCAATCACTTCGTCCAGCGTTAAGGTTCCTTTTGTCGGATTGAGGAACTGCACGCAACCACCGCCCTTTTCTACATCATATTCGTTACCAACGGTCAAGATGTGGGCTTTGACTTAACTTCAACATTTGGTTCCGGCTGGCCTGAAACGCATATTCATTATTAAGAGATTTCGCCGGCCAATGTCCCGGCTCCTTTCTCAATACTTTAAGATTTTGCAAAAACCCGTGATGTGATTCGGTAAAAAGAAAACTTGGCATTCGCCAAGTTCTGGACTTGGTGAATGCCAAGTTGTTTACTGTTCCTTACCTCTTAAGGGCAAATTCATCTGCCAAACGTGCATATTCGTCAAGTGACAAAGTTTCGCCACGCCGTGTGGGATCAATATCGGCACGCTGAAGGATCTCAAGCATCGCTTCTTTGCCGCTAGGCAGCGAAAAGCCGTGCTGCAGATTGTTTAAGATCGTCTTCCGACGTTGAGCGAAGCTTGCCTTCACCACTTTAAAAAAAAGCTCCTCGTCCTGAACGCTCACTGCAGGGCTCTCCCGCAGCTTCAACCGGATCACAATCGATTCCACATTTGGCTGCGGCATAAATGCTGTCTTAGGCACCTTGCAGACAATCTGAGGCTCAGTATAATACTGCACCGCAATTGTAAGCGCTCCATAGTCCTTTCCGCCGGGAGAAGCAGCCATGCGCTCCGCCACTTCCTTTTGCACCATGACGACAATGGATCGTAAAGGAAGCCCTTCCTCCAGCAGCTTCATGACGATCGGAGTGGTGACGTAATAAGGCAGATTGGCCACCACACTCACCCTGCGGCCTGAAAACTTTTCTTCAAACAGTGCATGCAGATCGGTGTCCAGTACATCCGCATGACGAATTGTAACATTCGCGCAGTCGCTTAATGTTTCCGACAAAATGGGAATGAGACGATCGTCCTTCTCAACCGCCACAACTACCCCTGCTTGTTCAGCCAAAGCCTGTGTCAGAGTGCCGATTCCCGGGCCAATTTCAAGCGCCCCATCCGCTTCGGACAATTCCGCGGCTTCCACAATCTTATTGAGAATATTGGCGTCAATCAAGAAGTTTTGTCCAAGCTGTTTCTTGAAATGAAAACTAAATCGGTCCACTACCTCTCGGGTAACCGAGGGATTGACAAGCCGTTTCATCACAAGCCACCTTTGTTGTATGTGTTCAATTCTTCCCGGTGTTGGAATGGGCCGTCTCCACTTGGTTCCATGCCGCTTCCCATTCTGCCCGGGTTATGCCAAGCATGTTTAACTTCTTCCAAAACGTTTTGGCATTTCCATGACCGATTCCCAGTATCCGCCCCAATTGATCCCGGAGTTCCGCTGAATTCGGCAAACCGGTCAATCCCAGCTGCTGGATCTCAAGCCAACTGAATTGCTCTTCCGCACCGGCCCATTCTGTTCGAACCGCTTCCAAAGCACGACGGATACTCTCCGGCGAGGCGTTCTCGATCCCGATATCTCCGTTCTCCATGGCTTCTTCCTTAGGCAGAAAAGCATGCTTGCAGCCGGGTACCCTTTTTGCCACGATCTTACGGATTCTTTCACCCGGATAGTCAGGATCGGTGAATATAATCACCCCGCGCTCCCGCTGCGCACGCTCCACCTGTTTCAAGAATGATTCCGACACGGCAGACCCGCCGGATATCAGGCAGTCCGCCTCAACTGCCCGCTCGATCGCAATTTTGTCATGCAATCCTTCCACAACGATAACTTCTTTTATCTTCATCATGCCTATAACGAAACGAATGGATTCCGGACATTGAAAATCCGCTCCGCATTCTCTGATGTAATCCTGCAGATTTCCTCAAACTCCATGCCGCGAAGCTCGGCGATCTTCTCGGCCACGTGGCGAACATAGAGCGGTTGATTGGGTTTGCCGCGATGCGGCTCCGGCGTTAAGTAAGGAGAGTCGGTCTCCACCAGCAAATAATCAAGCGGAACTTTTGATGCCACTTCCTGCGGCCGTTTCGCATTCTTGTAAGTAACAGGCCCGCCAAACGAAATCATGAAATTCATGTCCATGCATTCCTTCGCCATCTCCCACGAGCCGGAGAAGCAATGCATGATCCCGCCAATTTCCTTGGCTCCCTCTTCCCGTAATACCTGCACAATATCAGCATGCGCTTCCCGGTCATGGATCACAATCGGAAGCTTCACTTCTTTCGCCAGCCGGATTTGACGGCGGAATACTTCAAACTGCACTTCTTTGGGTGTGGTGTCCCAATGATAATCCAGTCCAATTTCACCGATTGCCACAACATGCGGAAGCTGCGCCCAATCACGCAGCTTCTGATACATCTCTTCAGTTGCACCGTTGGCATCGTTCGGGTGGATCCCCACCGCAGCATAGAGACCTTGCCAATCATCGGCCAGTTCCACCGCCCGCTGGGAAGAGTCCATATCGTATCCGGGAACCAAGATCTGAACCACATTATGATCCCGAGCCGTATGAATCATCTCAAGGATATCGTTCTCATCAAATTTGTCACTGTTTAAATGACAGTGTGAATCAAATAACAACTTCTTGCACCTACTCTCGTTCAAATGCCTATGTTTTCGGGGTGTTTTTACTTCACTTTTGCACCATTCGGAATATCTGCCGATACGGCAACCAGAACCAGCCGGTCCCCTTCCGAAGCGGCAAGAATCATGCCGTGCGATTCCACACCGCGCAACTTCACCGGTTTCAGGTTCGCCACCAGAACGACCTTTTGTCCGACCAGTTCCTCTGGCGAGTAATATTTCGCGATGCCGGATACCACTTGACGCTGCTCATTGCCTGCGTCAAGCTGGAGCTTCAGCAGTTTATCGGCCTTTTCAATCTTCTCTGCCTGCAGTACCTGTGCAACCCGCAAATCGACTTTCATAAAATCATCAATCGTAATCAAAGCCGTCTCTTCATCCGTGACTTTTGCTTCGACCTGATTCTCTGCACCCGCATCTTTGGCAGCCGGGCTCTGCGGCGGTTGAGTGGCCGCCTGTTTGTTTGCCCCGGTCGCGGAGTCGATGTACTCCACCTCTGCCTTCAGATCAAGGCGCGGGAAAATCGGATCTCCCTTGGCAACGTGAGTCCCCGCCTGGAGATAACCAAAATGACGGGTGCTGTCCCAGGAAGTCATTTCTCCTTCAACCATGCCAAGCTGCCGCCACATTTCTTTGGGTGTCCGGGTCATGAACGGCTGGATCAGGATGGATACAATTCGGAGTGTCTCCGCCAAATGATACAGTACCGTTCCAAGACGATCTTTCTGTGCAGCGTCCTTTGCCAGATTCCAGGGAGCTGTCTCATCAATGTATTTGTTCGTTCTCGATATCAACTGCCAAATGGCGCTCAGAGCAACGGAGAACTCCATTTTATCCATCGCCTCTTCCACCCTTTCGACAGTGGAAGTTGCCAGCGCCTGTAATTCCTTATCCAGATCGGTGGCATCGTTCAACGCAGGCAGCACACCGTCGAAATACTTCTCCAACATCGCCACCGTACGGCTCAACAGATTGCCCAGATCGTTTGCAAGATCGTAATTCATTCTTTGAATCAGGGCCTCCGGAGTGAAGACTCCGTCTGATCCAAAAGGCACCTCACGCAATAAGAAATATCGAATCGAATCCAGACCGTACCGGTTGATCAGCAGCTTCGGATCAATTACGTTTCCTTTTGACTTGGACATTTTGCCGTCTTTCATCAGCAGCCATCCATGACCGAATACTTTTTTGGGCAGTGGAAGTCCCAAGGCCATCAGCATAATCGGCCAGTAAATCGTATGGAAACGGATAATTTCTTTTCCTACCAAGTGAACGTCCGCCGGCCAATACCGTTCGAATTTTGCACGCTCTTCCGGGTCGTCCGATAAATATCCGAGCGCGGTGATATAGTTTGTCAAAGCGTCAATCCAAACATAAATGACATGCTCCGGGTCGTTCGGAACTTTAATCCCCCAATCAAAAGTGGTGCGGGATACACAAAGATCCTCCAGTCCTGGCTTGATAAAGTTATTGATCATCTCGTTTTTACGGGATTCCGGTTGGATAAAATCAGGATTCTCCTCGTAATGCTTAAGCAGACGATCCACATATTTGCTCATCCGGAAAAAGTAGCTTTTCTCCCGGACCAGTTCCAGATCGCGTCCGCAGTCCGGACATTTTTTATCAGGTGCCTGCCGTTCTGTCCAGAACGCCTCATCCGGTGTACAGTAAAGGCCTTCATATTCAGCCAGATAAATATCATCCTGTTCAAGAAACTTTTGAAAAATCTTCTGTACCACTTTTTTGTGACGGTCTTCCGTTGTCCGAATAAAATCGTCATACGAGATGTCGAGTTCTTTCCAGAGCTCTTTGATCCACGCAATAATTTCGTCAACAAACTGCTGCGGATTCTTCTTCGCTTCCGCCGCTCGCCGTTCGATTTTCTGACCGTGCTCATCCGTGCCTGTCAGAAAATATACGTCATAACCCCGTAACCTTTTGTAACGGGTCATCGCATCGGCAGCGACAGTTGTATACGCATGGCCGATATGCAGTTTGTCATTCGGATAATAAATCGGAGTCGTAATATAAAAAGTTGGTCGCGACATCTTAAATCCCCCAGATATTTCCTCGCTATATAAAGGATATTGTACCCTACATCCCTTACAATAACAACTTTTCATCTTTTCATAAAGTTCGATTCTGTTGTACAATAAATTTAAGTTATTTATGTATCACCAAAATTTTTTGAATTTCTCTATTGACTATTTTGGGAGTAATTGGTACGATTGCCTTATCAAAGCAGATGTCGATATTTGTAGAATTTTATTCAAGGGAGAGGGATTCATGAAATCGACTGGTATTGTACGTAAAGTTGATGAACTTGGCCGTGTCGTAATTCCGATCGAATTGCGCAGAACTTTGGGAATTGGGGAAAAAGACGCTCTCGAAATCTATGTTGATTCCGACCGCATCATCCTTCGCAAATACGAGCCAGCTTGTATTTTCTGCGGACAGGCCGATGAGATTGTTCATTTTAAAGGCAAGAATATCTGCCCAACCTGCATTACCGAAATGAACGCATAAAGAAAACGGTTTAAAGCCGGCAAAACATAAACCATTGAACCGGCTTGTCCGATTCAATGGTTTCTTGTTGTAAGAAAACGCTTTTATTGTTCAGTCTGCAAGATCGCGTTATAAACATCGCGCTTGGGCATGTTCCGATCTTTCGCCGCCTGCTTGATCGCATCTTTTTTCGGCATCCCCCGATTCATTAATGCTTGTACATGTTCTTCCAGAGTTAAGCTGCTCCACCAAACCTCCTGCTCCCCATCCGCCGTCTCCTCACTGGCGCCTGCAACAAGCAGCACATATTCCCCTTTTGGAGCCTCCGTCTGAAGACTTTCATGGAATTGTTCAAGGGTTCCCCTCGCAAACTCTTCGTATCTTTTGGTCAACTCTCTGGCAGCGGTGACTGGCCGGTTGCCAAACAGCTCAAGCAGGTCTTTTACCGTATCTTTTAATCGGTGAGGCGCTTCATAGAAAATTAATGTTTCTTTGCGGCCCTTCCAGCGCTCCAATTCTTTTTTTCGGTCTTTGCGTTCCCGGGGCAGAAACCCGACAAACGAAAACTGACCGGTTGGCAGTCCTGAAGCAATCAACCCCGTGATGCCCGCGCACGCCCCCGGAATCGGTACAACTGTATGCCCTGCAGACACGGCTGCCCGAACAATATCTTCGCCCGGGTCGGAAATCCCCGGAGTCCCCGCATCCGATACAAGCGATACATCGAGACCACCTTCCAAGAATTCAAGAATCTGATTCTCCATGCGATTTTTATTGTGTTCATGGTAGGACATCAGCCGTGGACCTTCTATGTTAAAATGGGACATTAACTTGCGGGTTTGCCGCGTGTCTTCTGCGGCAATGACTGCAGACCGCTTAAGCACTTCGACAGCCCGAAATGTCATGTCCTGCAAATTGCCTATCGGGGTGGCAACCAAGAACAACGTGCCTTTTTCGTTTGTGCCTTGAAAGCTAAATTTCTTCTCCATGAGAACCGCTCCCGCCGTTATAAATAGCCTCGACTTCCTCCGTCCACTTCCCGTCTTCCCCGTAGACGATCAAAGGGGGATCGATCTTCAGATCCGGTTTTCCGTTCTTGATCGCTTCCACCAGAATAATGCTGGGCTTTTGAGAAATCCGTGGATACACCAAGCGCATTCGCTTGGGTTCCAATTTCGCACACCTCATCTCATAAAGCAAATCCGCCAAACGGTCAGGTCGGTGAACAAAAGCCGCTTTTCCGCCGGACTTCGTCATCTGACCGGCCGCTTTTACCGCATCATGCAGGGTACACGTCATTTCGTGCCGGGCAATCCGAACATGTTCATTTGCATTGGGATCGCCCTGTCCCACCGGCAAATAAGGGGGATTGCAGGTAACCAGATCAAATTGGCCCGCCCCAAACAGGGACACCGCTTCTCTTAGATCCCCTCTCACAATGTCAATCAGGTCGTCCAGCTTGTTTCCTTCTACACTGCGCCGGGCCATGTCTGCCAGCCGTTCCTGAAGTTCAAGCCCAACAATCCGTTTTAAAGGATAACGCGTTCTTGTCGTAAGCAGGATTGGAATGACACCATTGCCGGTTCCGAGATCCAATACCCGATCATTTGGGCGAACAGAAGCATAATGAGCCAGCAGCACCGCATCCATTGAAAAGGAGAACACTTCCTCGCTTTGAATCAAGTACAGCCCCTTTGTCATCAGATCATCCAAACGTTCACCAAGCTTAAGCTGAAATCCCACCTGTCCCCCTCCGCATCTGTCCAATTTGCAATCATTCCAATTCCTGCAGTGTTTCGGTTTCAATCTGTCCAAAAAAATAGCGCCCGGGATCAGCGCCAAAATTCCCGTCACTGCAGGAAGCGATGACAGCCAGGCAACTCGTTGATCGGACGCGTGTAAAACTTTAATCGCAAAGAAAGTCACACCTCAAGACTTATGAAGAAATGAGAGACAGAACAAACAGTCACCCTCTGTCCGCATGGAACCGTAATGGACATTGCAGACATGAAACCCCTCGTGATAGAGCCTCGCCAAGGCATCGAACCCTTCCCCCAAGGGAACACTTACGTCCCCTTGTTTGTGGGTTTGACGTTCCAGCCGGTTGCGAAGATTCTCATTCTCGATTTGGAGCTTCGAGTTTTCTTCCAGCAGTTCCATAATCTTTTTCTTCAGGCTTCCCAGTTCCCCATAAAGCTCCCCGATTCGCTCTTCTAAGTTAGCGACCTGGGCAAACACGGCTTGTTTGTCCATGGCCTTCCCCCCACTTTATCCCGAAACTTGTTCATAGGAATCGTTTTCGAACTTCAAGCAGCACATTAATCGTCCGCACAGACCCGAAATCTTGGACGGGTTCAGGGACAGATTTTGATCTTTCGCCATACGGATGGAAACCGGATCGAAGTCACCCAACCAGGAAGAACAACACAGAACTCGACCGCACGGACCGATTCCGCCGAGAAGTTTCGCTTCATCACGGACACCGATTTGACGCAATTCGATGCGAGTGCGGAATACGGCTGCCAAATCCTTGACCAGTTCACGGAAGTCGACCCGGCCATCCGCGGTAAAATAAAAAATCACTTTGTTACGGTCAAACGTATATTCCACGTCCACCAGCTTCATTTCCAACTGGTGATCGCGAATTTTCTCAAGGCAGATGGAGCGGGCTTTTACCGCCTGTTCCCTGTTCTGCTCCACCTGATCCGCATCTTTCTTGTCTGCGATTCGGATGACCTTTTTGAGCGGAAGAATTACGTCATTTTCCGTAACTTCTTTTTTCCCGACTACGACATGTCCGTATTCAATTCCTCTGGCCGTTTCGACGATCACATGATCGTTGACGCTCACAGGAAGTGGTCCCGGATCGAAATAATAGATCTTGCCCGCTTTTTTGAAGCGGACACCGATCACTGTATATTTCATTGAATTATTCCCCCTGCAGCTGCAATACCATGTGTTCCAGGGCCAACTGCTGGTTCGCATGGGATTGTAAACGTTTTTTGGTCGACAGGACAATCTCTACCATTTGGACCAAATCTTCTGAACGGTAGGAGGCTGCCTGGGTCTGGATGCGAGAGGCTTGGCTCTCGAATACAATCCGATCTATATTATCGAGTTTCGCGTTCAGTAAGTCTCGATACCACCATGCTAGACAATCCAGGAAAGATTCCACATCTTCAGAGGTCCAACCTGGCTTGTGAATTTTGTCCTGTATAAGAAAAAGAGGATTGCCTCTTGTCGAAGCTGCTTCTTCGCTTAATTGTACCACCAGATTTACAATTTCGGCAAATTTCTCATACTCGGAAAATTTCCTAGCGGAGTCAATACTTTCCTTAAGGTAGGACAGCAATTTTGCCTTTGCAGCCGGCATTCCTTCAGCCTGTAAGGCAGCCTGAATCAAAGCGGGTGAAATTCTTTGAAATGGAATAATTTGGCATCTTGAAACAACGGTCGGCATCAAGCCGGACTTTCGATTCGCAAGCAGAATCGCCACAACTGGAGTGGAAGGTTCTTCAAGAAACTTGAGCAGCGCGTTCGCAGCTTCGGGTGTCATCAGTTCGGCATGGGTCACAATATACACCTTGCGGGAGGCTTCCAAAGCTTTTAACGAAAACGACTTCTGCACCTCGCGGATTTGTTGGATCTTGATGGTTTGGCCATCCGGTTCGAGAAACACAAGATCCGGATGATTTCCGGAATCCACCCGCCGGCAGTTAATGCATGTCCCACAAGGCCTTTCGGGGAGCTCCTGCTCGCAAAGGATGCCCTTGGCAAAATGAACGGCTGTTTCTTTCATTCCCGAACCTTCCGGCCCCAGAAACAGATAAGAATGTGCCAATCGCCCGGTTGCCAACATATTTTGTAACATTTCTGCAGGTACGCCTGCCACTGGCCATTTTACACGCATCACGTTCTCCTTAAGAATAAAGATTCACAAGAAGACCTCGAATATCCCCGATGTTTTTCAGAATTTCGAGTTCATTTTTTTCTTCCTTCAACACTTCTTCCGCCAATTGAGCCATCAATTCATCGATCTCAGAAACCATTTTGTAGAGTTTCATCCTTCCGCGGCGGTCAAACCCCTGTCGTTCCCTGATTCCGTAACCGCCCTTCACAACCTCTTCCAGGAATCTGCGAATTCGCTCCTTGTAATTCATCAACGCTCTCCATGAGCATTGTTTTGACAGCTCCTTTCCGAGTTGGTCTATCGATCTCAGGAGCTTGTCCAATTCAGCTTGCTGAAGGCGGGAATTCGACAGGGATAAAATATCTTGAAAGGCAGGGCGATTCACATCCCCTGCCTGTTTCTCCTCACGTAACCCCAATTGTTCGATAAACGACCTCGAACTGCGGTTAATCTTCATTGCGATACACCTCGCTTTAGAGGCTATGAGTGATCTTGTCGGGTCCCCATTAAAGTACTCGGATTAAGCTGCGAAGGCTTACGTCACTTTAATGGGTAATTTTAATAGTGCGCGTATTTTTCAACGTCCACTACGAATACGGTGGCACCGCCTACTTGAACGGATACGGGATAAGGGACGTAGGAATCCATTTGATTCCCCATTGGGGACATGGGAGAAACCAGTTGTTCCCGAGCCCGGCAGCTTTGCCGTATGAGTTCGAGAACTTCGTCCACCTTTTCATCTTCTACCCCAATCAGGAACGTGGAGTTCCCTGACTTCAGGAATCCGCCTGTACTCGCAAGTTTGGTCGCACGGATGCCTGCCTTGACAAGACGGTCTGACAATTTCACACTATCTTTGTCCTGGACCACTGCAATCACTAGACGCAAGGCAATCCCTCCTTAGATCATGGATGATCTAGTCCGATTTGCCACCACGGACGGTGGCGTTCTTTTCGGAGTTTCCCAAATTTAGAAGTGTCTGCATCTCGTGCCGAACCTGATCTGCAATTTCTTGAATCGTTTTTGTTCCATCAAGCACTACGAAGCGATTCGGTTCTTGAGAAGCTAACGCAAGAAAAGTTTCCCGAACCCGGGAATGGTAGGACAGATCCCGTCCTTCAATCCGATCCGGTCCTCCCCGTGATTGAATCCTTGTCAAACCTTGATCAGGGGGAATATCGATCAGAAATGTTCGGACCGGCCACAACCCGTCGGTCGCTTCTTCGCTCCACCGCCGAATCATCTTCGGTGATAGCCCTAAACCAACCGCTTGATAGGCAATGCTTGCATCGATATACCGGTCACACAGCACCACTTTTCCCCGAGCAAGAGCCGGTCTTATCACTTCCTCAACATGCTGGGCTCGGGAAGCCGCGTATAAGAAGGCCTCCGTTTTCGGAGCCATGGCTGAGTTTTCCGGATCGAGCAGCAGGGCACGAATTTTATCGGAAATGGGCGTTCCGCCCGGTTCGCGGGTTGTAATGTATGCTATGCCCAGAGAGTCCAAATGGTTAGCCAGCAGCCGCAATTGAGTGGATTTGCCGGCTCCGTCGGGTCCTTCAAATGTGATGAACAATCCTGACATGGGCATTCTCCTATTCCAGAACCCGGACATATTCAACCGTTGGATCAACTGTCCCTTGGAACCGGGCACCAATTTGTTTCATTCCTTGTAAATATTCGACTAACTCGGAGGTATATCGTTCTCCCGGCAGAATCAAAGGAATTCCGGGAGGATAAGGAATCACAGGTTCAGCGGCAACTTGTCCGGTCGCTACCTCCAGTTTGACACGGCGGCGCAATCCATGCAAGGCATCTTTTGGAAGTGCAGCCTGTTCCAGACGAAAATGAGGTTGCGGGAATACCGGCCGATTTCGTTTCCCCGCACCGGATGCCAAATGATCCGCCCGGGTCTCCGCCAAAAACCGCAGTCCCTCTACCAGGCGATTCACCTGTTTTTGGGTATCCGCATAGGAAAAGACGGCGAGTAAATGTGCCTCATCCGCCATCTCAAAAAAGATTCCTTTCCGCGCTCGCAAAAGCTCTTCTGCGTCAAAACCGTTCAATCCCAACCCCTCAACTTGAATCCACCACTTAAACGGGTCCACTCCTGACGTGATGTTCTTCCCTTCGTAAAGGGTAAGACCCGAGAGCTTGTTTACCTCATTTCTTCCCACATCCAGCGCTTCCAGAGCTTCATCCAACAGACCGCGACCACGAGTTGCCATTTCATGCCGGACTGCGTCCAAGGACAGCAGCATCAGATAAGACGGACTTGAGGTCTGCACCATTCCAAGCATGGTTCGCAATCGCTCCCCATCATACCTGCCGTGTTTCCCATGCAGCATCGCACTGCCCGTCAACGACCCCAACATTTTGTGGGTGCTCTGAACGACCAGATCGGCACCCAACCGGATCGCGGAAACAGGCAATTTTTCATGAAACGAAAAATGGGCCCCGTGCGCCTCATCCACCAACAGCAGTTTCCCCCGCCCGTGAACTTCCGCCGCAATTGCCGCAATATCCGAACAAATTCCCTGATAGGTCGGGCTCGTCAGCATTACAGCTTGAGCATCGGGGTTCTCTTCCAGGGCGCGTCTGACTTCTTGAACCGTAATTTCCGTTGGAATTCCAAACTGTCGGTCGACTTCCGGGTAGAGATAAGTCGGCCGCGCTCCAGCAAGCACGATCGCATTATGCACCGATTTGTGTGCATTACGCGGGATAATGATCGATTCTCCCGGTCGGCAAGCCGTTAAAATCATCGCCATATTTCCGGCCGTTGAACCGCCAACCAGAAAATAGGTCTCCTCGCTCCCGAACGTTTCAGCAGCCAACTCCTGCGCTTCACGAATCGCCCCCGACGGCTGGTGCAAATCGTCCAGACCGGGAAGTTCCGTCAAGTCCAAGCGGAGTGCTTGTCCCAACCAGGGTGCGGCATCCATTGGAAATCCTCTTCCCATCTTGTGGCCGGGCACATGAAGAGGTAGGGGATTCGTTTGAAGATGTACCCTGAGCGCTTCCAACATGGGAATTCGACTGTTCACACGACCGCCTCCAAATAATGAACTATAAAAATTAAACCAACCGGTAGGTTTCTTCAATTATATCGTGCCATAGACTTGTTTCAACTACAGCGAACTTGTAAAATAGACTCAATGTTTTTATTAAAATTATATTGATATTTGGGAGGCCTCACAATGGCGCTGCAGCATAATGTCGGGCTCAGCCTGATTTTTCGTCTGGAATTGGAGAATTCGAGCACTACATTTGGCAAGCTTGCTTCGATAATAGGGGAAGCCGGCGGCGATATCATTGCGGTCGACGTCATTCGGGTATCGAAAGAAACCGTTATTCGTGACGTAAACATCAACGTTTTTGACAGAGAACACGGACAGAAAATCGTCAATGCTCTGGATGCCGCTCCCGGTATTAAAGTAATCAATGTATCCGACCGGACCTTCTTGATGCACATTGGTGGCAAGGTGGAAGTTACTCCTAAAATCAAAGTGAAAAACCGGGATGATCTGTCCCGCGTATATACTCCGCACGTGGCGCGCGTCTGCCAAGCGATTCATGAGGATCCTTCCAAGGCGTTCCAGTTGACCATTAAACGGAACACGGTTGCCGTAGTTTCCGATGGTACTGCGGTACTGGGTCTGGGAGACATCGGCCCTTATGCAGCGATGCCTGTAATGGAAGGGAAAGCGATGCTGTTTAAGCAATTTGCCGGTGTCGATTCATTTCCGATTTGTCTGGACACCAAAGACCCTGATGAAATTGTTCGGATTGTGAAAGCAATTGCTCCAGCATTTGGCGGCATTAATCTGGAAGACATCTCATCTCCGCGTTGTTTCGAAATTGAAGAACGTCTGAAAGAAGAACTGGATATCCCCGTATTCCATGACGATCAGCACGGTACGGCAGTGGTTCTTCTGGCCGGCTTGATCAACGCAGCAAAAGTAGTGGGCAAGCGTCTTAAAGATCTGAAGGTTGTCGTTGTCGGAATTGGAGCGGCAGGTGTCGCTTGTTCCAAAATGGTTCTTGCGGCTGGTGTGAAAAATATTATCGGTGTAGACCGAGTAGGGATTCTGAATCGAAACCAGGATTATGATAACAATATGTGGGATTGGTATGCGAAAAACACCAACCCGCTGAATCTGACCGGTACTCTGGATGACGCAATTCAAGGGGCGGATGTGTTTATCGGATTGTCGGGACCTGGTGTCCTGAAAGTGGAGCATCTGAAATCGATGGCAAAAGATCCTATCGTTTTTGCCATGGCGAACCCCAATCCGGAAATTGATCCGGAAGAAGCGGAACCGTATGTACGGGTAATGGCAACCGGACGTTCCGATTATCCGAACCAAATCAACAACGTGCTCTGCTTCCCCGGGATCTTTAAAGGTGCTCTCGAATGTCGGGCAAGCACCATTAACGAAGAAATGAAGTTAGCTGCAGCTCGTGCGATTGCCTCGGTTGTGACAGATGAAGAGTTGTCCGAGCACTATATCATACCTTCCGTGTTCAACAAGCGAGTGGCGGAGGTTGTGTCGAAAGCGGTAATCGAGGCTGCGTATGACACCGGTGTCGCCCGCCGTGGGGACGTCACTTCCAACAATAACTTTTAAACCGAAAAGCCACCCAGGTGGGTGGCTTTCCTATTTCTACGAAATCATGTCGAACCAGATTCCTTTCATCCGTTCAATATAAAAAGGGTACTTCTCGTCTTCAACGTCTGTTTGCACGATTTCCCGCTCGCAAGAAACGCATACAAATTGTTCCCAGATTCGAATCCCTTCGGACTTGGGTTCCCTGCAAACGATACAGACGCGAGTCTGTGAACTCTCACTCATCGAATCACCACTTTCCGACTCTTTCATCTAGCATTCAGTGTAGGGCAAATCTCTAGGTTTTTATACCTCTATCCTATGAAAAAGTCGGAAAACAGGTGAACCTTACGCAAGAATCCACAATTGGATCACGATCAAAGCGGCCAGCCCCGGCACGCCAAGAAGTCCAACCAATAACGCAGTCAACGGATTAATCGGGATATGAAGTTGGATGTATTGACCTGCCAAATTTAATAGGAACAAACCGATTACCCCAAACAATAGTGCCTTCCCAATTCCGATCACAATACCGCCGGGCTCTCGAACCACCTGAGACAGCAAATAAATTGCGACCAATCCTCCCAAAGCCAATCCTGCGATTTGCAGCGTGCTCATCCGTTTTCCCTCCTTGTCCTACTGTATCCTATGAGACACTCAGACAAGCTAGACCATTTTCTGTATCACATGGCTTTTGGATATGGAATGTTCACGCGAATGCCTTTTTCCCGGGCTTTCCGCAAATAAAAGTTATACTTTTTCTCCGCCGCTTCCAAAACAAAAATCGCATGGTCAATCAATTCGGGGTCTGCCAACAAATCGATTCGCTGCTGTGCGAGAACCCACTCTTTATGTGCTTGCTGGAGTTCGGCAAAGAACTTCTCCTCTTCGGAAGGTTCCTCCTTATTCTCTCCTTCCATCCAAAACATCCACTTGCTCCAAAAATGTTTCCCACTCATTGTCCTCCCCCTAGCACTCTACGAAACTCGTGACACTAGAGTATAGTCGGGAGCGAACCGAACTATTCCATATTTGTTAAAAAGTGACCTCAGCCATGATGGCTGGGTCACTGTCGATGCACTGTTTCTTGTTTTTCGGTCCCTTATTCTTTTCCGGGTCCGTTTTTTCCGGGGCCCCCGTAAAGTACTCGGTGTTGCTGCAAAGCTTCACTTCACTTTACGGGGTTTTTTATATTTCGCGACGCCCTTCCAACGCCTTGGACAGGGTCACTTCATCTGCGTATTCCAAGTCGGCGCCTACGGGAAGTCCGTGTGCGATGCGGGTGATCTTAATCCCTGCCGGTTTCAGGAGACGCGAAATATACATCGCGGTTGCCTCCCCTTCCACATTCGGGTTGGTCGCCAAGATCACTTCATTGACGTTCACATCCGTCTCTTGCAGACGGCGAAGCAGCTCCGGAATCCGAATTTGATCCGGCCCGATCCCTTCCATCGGGGAAATTGCCCCCTGCAATACATGATAACGGCCGTTAAATTCACGAGTCTTCTCCATCGCCACAACATCTTTGGCGTCTTGTACCACACAAAGAAGTTCTCTGTTTCGGGACGGGTCGCTGCATATGCGGCAGGGATCCACATCCGTAATGTTGCAGCACTGCGAACAATAATGGAGGTGTCTTTTTGCATTCACAAGCGCCTTCGCAAACTCCATCACGTCCTCTTCTTTCATGGAAAGAACATGAAAAGCGAGTCGCTGAGCGGTTTTGGGTCCGATTCCAGGCAGCAGCATGAAACCGTCAATCAAATCGGCAATCGGCTGCGGGTAATACAACATGCAGTTTCTCCCCTACCTGCAAATCTAGAATGGAAAATTCAGTCCTTTGGTGAGATGCCCCATCTCTTTTTGTGACATTTCATCCGCTTTTTTCATTGCATCATTTACTGCGGCCAAGACAAGGTCCTGGAGCATTTCCACATCTTCCGGATCCACTACTTCAGGCTTAATCGTAACCGATTTAACCAGCTTGTGACCGGTCACCACAACAGTGACTGCACCGCCGCCCGCGGTTCCTTCCACGGTCTTTTCTCCTAACGCTGCTTGCGCTTTCATCAGGTCTTCCTGCATTTTCTTCGCTTGTTTCATCAACTGATTCATATTTTTCATTCTGTTTTCCTCCTACTCTTCAATCTCAACAATTTCTTGCCCGAACAAATTGATCACGTCGTTCACAAGAGAATTTTCACTTGCGGCCGCTAACTCGGCAGCCCCTTCCTGTTTATACGACTTCCATTCGGATTGCAGGATCGCAACCAGTGAACTCGGTTCTCCCATATATTCCGTCAGTACTTCGTCGATGACCGATTTATGAATCGGCTTCATGACGGTGTCCCGATGGATTTGATTTTTAAAAGCCACAATCACGTTTCCGCTGTCCACCGCTGCAGGTTCCCCATCCAACAGCCATGCTTGAGCGGTGATTTTGCGCCGCTTGACTTCATCAAGGATTTGGTTCCAGCCTGATGAAATTTTCTCAAACCGTTCTTGGCTCGGATTTTTCAGCAGTTTGTCAATAGAGCGGGAGGCTGGGATTGGCGTCGGAGACGGCGTGGCTTTTGCCTCGGGAGCCGCTTTGGCTGGAGCTTCTTTTTCGGCGGGCGGGATCGGCTTGGCGGGTTGGCTGAAACTTGCCGCAGCAGGCGCTGCTTGTGTCCGTATTCCAGGTTGCGCTGCGGGAACTCCTTGCTCCACCTTGCGTTCCAACTCTTCAATCCGGCGAAGCAAGCCCTGTACATCCGATGATTCCGTTTTGCAAAGACGAACCAGCAGCATTTCAAGCAAAAGACGGCCTTGACTGTGCCACTTCATTTCTTGTGACGTTTCCGTCATCTGGTCAATCAAAGCGATCAATCGGGATGAGGTGAACAACTCCGCCACTTCGGGAAACGTCTTATCGTAGTGTATGCGATCTTGGATTTCTTCCAACCCGGGTACTGTTTTATACATCAGAAGGTCACGGAAATACACGGTTAAATCGTGCAGGATTTGCACCACGTCTCTCCCGTCATCAATCAAATCTCCGGTCAACCGCAGTACCTGCTGGATTTCCTTGTTGGCTATAGATCGTGCTATCGAAGCCAATGTATCGGTTCGAACTCCGCCTATTAAAGTTACAACGGCCTCTACTGTTACTTTATCGCCGCCAAATGATATCACTTGGTCAAAAATGGACAACGCGTCCCGCATACCGCCTTCTGCCGCACGGGCTACCATCCACAACGCGTCATCATCGACCTCAATTTGTTTCTGCTCCGCAATATACCGCAACCGGTCAACCGTCTGTCGACCTGCAATCCGTCGGAAATCGAACCGTTGACAGCGCGAAATAATGGTTGCCGGAAGCTTGTGAGGCTCCGTTGTCGCCAAGATAAACACAACATGTTTGGGCGGCTCTTCCAACGTTTTTAACAACGCGTTAAACGCTTCTGTCGTCAGCATGTGAACTTCGTCCACAATGTATACTTTGTAACGGACTTCTGTCGGTGCATACTTCACTTGTTCCCGCAAATCCCGGATTTCATCCACGCCGCGGTTGGAAGCTGCGTCAATTTCTACGACGTCCATAATCGAACCCGCTGTTATACCTCGGCACGCCGCACAAACGTTACAGGGCTCGTCCGTCGGTCCGTGCTCACAGTTGATCGCTTTAGCCAAAATTTTGGCCGAACTTGTTTTCCCTGTTCCTCTTGGACCCGAGAATAAATAAGCATGAGCAAGCCTGTTCGTTCTTAGCGCGTTTTGCAATGTTCGCGTAACGTGTTCTTGGCCTACCATGTCTGCAAATGATTGCGGGCGCCATTCCCGGTACAAGGCTATGTACGACATGTGAGCCCTCCTAAGATAATAAGCATGCTATTTCTAGCTTACCATATACAGACCAACAAACAAAGGAATAATAAAGCAAAAACCGTCCTCAGCATAAGAACGGTCATGTTGAAAGCCATCTGTTCAGACCAGGCACCCCTGCGGCACACGGAAAGATTCCCTTAGTGCTGCTTCCGTCAGGACCTGACACGGTTCAGGAGTTCCCGTCGCACAGGACCCGGTCTGAGCGGATGGCTCTCGTGGCGGAGAGGGTGGGATTCGAACCCACGAGACGGTTCCCCGCCTACACGATTTCGAGTCGTGCTCCTTCGACCAGCTCGGACACCTCTCCAGATTGCGTTATTTTCGGCGTTGTTGAAAAAACTCCTTCAGTATCATACCACACTCCTCTTCCATGATGCCAGAGGTAAGTTGTGGTCGATGGTTAAATTCATCGGTTTCGATGAGATTCACGATCGAGCCGGCAGCGCCAAATTTCGGTTCCTTCGCCCCAAACACCACCTCGTCGACACGAGACAACAGGATGGCTCCCGCACACATCGGACAAGGCTCTGACGTAACATACAACTTACATCCCACGAGCCGCCAACCGCCAAGAATACGGCCAGCCTCCCGAATTGCCAGGATCTCGGCATGGGCAGTCGGATCTTTCCAGGTTTCCCTCATATTGTGTCCGCGGGCAATCACTTTTCCGTCATAAACCACTACTGCTCCTATGGGAACTTCTCCCCACCCGGCCGCTTTTTGGGCTTCTGCAAGAGCTTCTCGCATATACAATTCATGCTGCATAGTTCTGGGCACCACCAATTATCAGGGATGCATGGAATGCCAGTTTACCATAATTCGATGCCAAAAATCAATAAAATACGGCGCTCTGGGACAAATTGCTTGTATGCTAGCCCTTTGCTCCGTGCAAAATCATAAAACCACAGTTTTTTTCACATATAAAAAAGGATTTTTCCTGGTACAGCAAGAAATAAGCCAGTAATCCTGGGGTAGGAGGTAATTTAAGATGCACCGGGTATTCGAAGCCGAGCAGATAGAAATCTTGTATGATTGCGCAGACCGTTGTCAGCGCTGCCAAGAATTAGCCTGCAAACAACCCGCTTTTGTAGAGGTCGTGTTTTGTCCGCGTTTTGTTGCAATTGAACCTCATCCAAACACGAGAAGAACTGTGACCAACAAAAAAACCAAAAGATACGGAACGTCACTGTAAGAAAAAGAGCCTCGGAATCTGTTTTTCCGGGGCTTTACGAACCCTTCCGCCTTATCCCCTATCGCTCATTCGGAGCCTTGCATTTCGCCCCCTATTTTTTTACAAATAATACGGCAAACGGTAAGAATTTTGGGGTGACTGCTGCTTGTTTGACAAGATCCAGAAATATTTCCATCTGAAATCCAGAGGAAAAAACATTGGTGCAAGAAGCAGCACAGTACGTTGCAGATAACTCCACCATTTATAAAGATGTAGAAACTAACACCGGAAGCTATTTTATCCGGTGAAACGGCTTTTATTTGTTGACGGATTTGATACCGTTCTTACAATCGGCACACAGGGTTTCGAAGCACGAAATGTTCAAGACCCGGATACAGAGTCTGTGGTGAGAGGTCCTCGTGAGGGATTTGTTGAAAATCTTCAGGTGAATCTTGCATTGCTTCGAAGAAAAATTAAAAACCCGAATCTGACGTTTGAAAGATACACATTGGGGCAACAAACCCGTACATCTATATGTATCGGATATATTGAAGGGATCGCGAATCCCGAAATCATTCAAGAACTAAAAAAGGCGGAAGAAGAGCGAGCCAAAAGAAAGACTTGATTATCTGAATCAATTGGAAGAAATAAACAAACAGGTAATCGAAAAAGAACTACGAAAGACTGTTGATAAAGCACAAAAAGAGTTCAAGTCCGATATTTTGCGTTTTGGAAGTGCGTTGAATAAAAAATACCCCGGCAAGTGGAACGAAATCAAAGACAAGTGGAGTGATTTGTTTCCTAAGGTTGAATATACCGTAAACGCAAATGTAACTCTTAGAACGACACAGTTAAAGCAAGGTCCCACTTATCCTCCCGAAGAAGAACTGTCAGTTTTTCCTTCTCTGTGTCAGAATCTTTACAACATACAACACGACGTTATACAGCAGAATGAATGCGAGGATTACCGTATACAATAATCCGCCTGTGATGCCGAACGCTTGGAAGCACACCGGCTTCTTTTAATGCATTTAGATCGGACACGTTTATCCACCTCATAAGTAACGCAACCGATAATAAAAAATAAAACAACTGGAAGCATGATTTCGCTTGTGCGAGCGAACACTTCGTATCCCAAACAAAGGATATAAACGGTAGTAAGCATGGAAACGGCGAGAATAACCACCAGCGGTGTGGTGGGGAGAAAGATCATGACAATCAGGTCACCAAATTCACGGGAATTTTGAAAGGATATCAACAAAAAATAGAAAGCGTAGAGGATGATCAAAGGTGCGGCAATCGGCTTCCCCAAAGTCTCAATCAGAATATCAACAAAATTTTTGTCCGGGTAATAGCTTTGGATTTTCATATAGATCCATAGCAGAATAAAGCCTACGAGCATCGCGATCAGAATCGCGATCCATGCGTCCTGCTTTGCGTCAATTCCCAATGCAAAGAGCGTCGTACTCCCGATCTCAAACAACATGATAAGAGCAAACAGTTGAGTTTTGCTTATACGCGTCATACTAACGTCAATCCTTACCAAGGAAGGTCTACAGATTATTTTTACCGTAAGACCGTTTATTCATAACTACAGATCCGCTCGAGCTGCGATCATGCCTAAAGAAAAAAGACGGACTTTCCGCAAAAACGGAAAATCCGCACTAATAAATAGATGGTGCGCGAATCCAACAGCCGTTCTCCTACGTCCGGAAATACCGGTCTTGTCCAAGCGCTAGTATTCATTATGAATGATTTTTGATGATTTCCACGAGACGCTCAAAGCTGTATTCATGCTCCACCATCGCAACCGTGAAATCCTCCGCCTGTTTTTGCTCCATTTTGAAGAAATATCCGTTGTATCGCAGAAACATCACCATGGCCGTGAAAGCTGTTCGTTTGTTGGCGTTTTGAAACGCATGATTCTGGCCAAGTGATTCAAATAATGCGGCGGCTTTCTCGAAGATCGTTGGGTAGGCATCCTCACCGAAAGCAGATTGTTGGGGACGGTATACCGCCGATTCCAAAAGGGATTCGCTTTTAATGCCGATCTGCTCGGACGGGCTATATCGCTGGATTGTTGATACATTGATTGCGACAATATGTTGTACGGACAGATAACGAACAGTCATTATCGATCTTTAAGCCCTTTCAATGTTTCGTCATATTCGTTCATGACGGCGTGAAGTGTCTCCAGAAACTCTCGTGTCACGCCTTTAGGTAACGCCATCCGCTCGCTTTTCTTGATCACGATTTCGCCAGCCTCTTCGCGGATGTCAATACTTACAATGTCCCCGGAATCAACGCCAATTTTCTTCAAAGCCTCGGTCATGGTAACACCAAGACTATTCCCGATCTTCGTTACCTTCCGCTCCATCATCCGGTTCGTCACCACTCTCATCAATAATCCCGCCCCCATTCATTTTATGTTCTAATGTTATAATAATTATACGTGATTCACCCAAAAATCAAAACTTTTTTGTTACCGCCGCCACTCAATTTGGAGAAGAGCTTTTTGGAGAAAGACATGCGAAAAAATCATCTATGTGACCAAACCGTGACCAAAAAAGAAAAGGCGCAAGTTATCGCTA
Organism: Effusibacillus consociatus; assembly: GCF_042652925.1. Classification (NCBI taxonomy): domain Bacteria; kingdom Bacillati; phylum Bacillota; class Bacilli; order Caryophanales; family Alicyclobacillaceae; genus Effusibacillus; species Effusibacillus consociatus. Next base: position 44,693 of record NZ_JBHSHC010000106.1, on the reverse strand, counting down.
ACGCGAAAACCCACGCCACACAAGAATTTCTGGTGCACCCGGAGGGATTCGAACCCCCCCAAGACGTCGTTTAGGAAACGACCGCTCTATCCGCCTGAGCTACGGGTGCATGGTCATATTATATGGATTCCGCCGTGCAGAATCAACCGGCAAACTTTCACTTGGTTAAGCCGTTCTCCTTTTCCAATTCCATCATAATTTTCCACGTGCGAAGAAATTCCTTGCGTCTCTTCGGAACCGCCTGCTTATAAGCCATCCAAAACTTGTGACTTTCCGGATCTTTCTTAAACAGTTCGGCAATTTCACGTGCTTCATCAAGCAGCGGAGACTTATAATTCGCTCTTGCGTCTTTTACAGTATCCGATCTCCCCAACAAATAATCTACCTTCACTTCAAACAAATCAGCCAAACGAATCAATGTCTTAATATCCGGTTCATTTCTGCCGTTTTCATAGTGGGCGTATCGAGCTCGAGAAATACCGAGTGCATCTGCAATTTCTTGCTGGGTTCTCGTACCCCTTAACATAGCCAGACGTTCCGCGAGCATACTCCCACCTCCTTGACTTCTATTATAGTTACAAATTGTATCTGTTGGAACAACGAAATGAAAAAATAGATGAAAATTATGGTTGACGTTACAAAATGTAACATGTATTCTAAAGTTAATCAGATACTTTTTGTATCAAATGGGGTGGTAGTTTGAGAAGAGAACGTCTATCCAAAGAACGCGCATCCCGCAATTTGACACAAGAACAGGTTGCAATGGAAATTGGCATTTCGACGATTTATCTAAGGAAATTGGAAGGCGGGCAATCCAAACCGGGACGGGAAACCATGTTGAAGCTAGAACATTTCTATGGGGTACCAGCCAGAGATCTGTTTCCCGACATTTTTTCCGGGTTCTCCGATTCCGCAAACAATCCTGATCACGAGGGGTGAATCAAAATCTGTATGAATGAAAAAGATGTAGTGTCCAATTTGATCCGGAATAACCGGTTGAGTCACCAGGAAATCCAGCAGATTCTAGCGTTATCAACGAATGAAATTATCAGTACATTGATTGGCCTGAAAGGCGGTTTTGTATACCGCGCCTATCTGCTGGAACGGCTTATGGAACTTACGGGTGGTCCGAGAGGGCTCGCTGTACCGGAATCGATCTACGAAGGAGCAACTGCACCCAAATAAAAAACCAGCCTGTTTTGGCTGGTTCTATGTTGGGTAGGATGCAGTAAATGGCGGAGTGAGAGGGATTCGAACCCTCGATACGAGTTATCCCCGTATACTCGCTTAGCAGGCGAGCGCCTTCGACCTACTCGGCCATCACTCCTTGAAGATACTTCCCTATTGTACAGTGTTCAGTGCCGGAAATCAAGATTTTGAGTCTGTTAACTTTTTCATCTTATTCCTTCTGCCAATGGAATAGAAAGTCACCAGCAGCATAAAACCCCACGCAAACACGTAGAAAATCTTCGAAATAATCTTTGAAACGTCATATGGAGATAAACTGATCATGAATCCAACGAAAAAGAAAGCAACCGTGATAAACAGGAATCGGCCAAATGCCGCCCGGTGCAAAGCGAAAAACTGAACAATTACACAAACGATAAACGCGAGCAAGCCCACGAGAAACATCATTGTTGAATCGGCTCCTTTATTTAGATACCACCTATTATACATGATTTTGTGCTAGAATTCGAGTATGGGAGGGAGTCGAGTGAAGCCTCATTTCATCACAGTCGAAGGCCCGATCGGAATCGGGAAAACCTCTTTGGCCGAAGCCATCTCCGAGCGTTTTGGTTTTGTTTTGCTGAAAGAAATTGTCGAGGAAAACCCTTTTTTGGGCAAATTTTACGAGAACATCGAAGAGTGGAGCTTCCAAACCGAGATGTTTTTCCTTTGCAACCGATACAAGCAGCTGCGTGATATAGAAAGCCGCCATTTGTTGGCCGGACAATCGGTTGTTGCAGATTATAACATTTTTAAAAATACGATCTTTGCCCGCCGCACTTTATCGGGTTCCGAGCTCGCCAAGTATCTGACGATCTATGATATCTTAACTGCAGACATGCCCCAGGCTTCTCTAATTGTCTATCTGAATGCCAGTGTGGATACCATTATGTCACGTATTGCCAAACGGGGACGTCCGTTTGAAAAGAATATTGAAAAGGAATACATTCGGGTTCTCCAGCATGATTACAACAATTTTTTTGATTCGTTCAAGAAAACGCACCCGACGGTTCCAGTGATTGACATTAACGGTGATGAAGTTGATTTTGTCGAGCGTGAATCTGATTTGGAAGCTGTGCTTATGCGTATTCAACATGACTTGAGTTAACAGTGAAGATACCGGCAGGAAAAAAAGCAGGCGGCTCTTGAATAGGCAACCTGCTTTTCTCGCGATCCACTGTTTTTTTTATGAGCGTGTGATCTTGGTTACCCCGCCCATGTAAGGGATAAGCGCTTCCGGAATCACAACATTGCCGTCTTCCTGCTGGTAATTTTCAAGAATAGCGGCCACTGTACGACCGACTGCAAGTCCGGAACCATTAATTGTGTGCACAAATTCCGGTTTTGCCTTGGGATCCCTGCGGAATCTGATATTGGCGCGACGCGCCTGGAAGTCTTCAAAGTTCGAACAGCTAGAGATTTCCCGGTATTGATTGGCGGCCGGGAGCCAAACTTCCAAATCAAATTTTTTCGCTGGACCGAATCCCAGATCCGCAGTACACATATTCAGTGAACGGTAAGGAAGATTCAAGCGCTGCAAAATCGTTTCCGCATTCTCCACAAGCTTCATCCATTCCTCATACGATTCTTCCGGTTTCGTAAACTTCACCATTTCCACTTTGTTAAACTGATGCATCCGGATTAACCCTCGTGTATCGCGACCGGCCGATCCTGCTTCCGAACGGAAGCAAGGGGTGTATGCAACATAATAGCGCGGCAGATCTTCAGCCTGCAAAATTTCATCCCTGTGGATATTGGTAACAGGCACTTCTGCAGTTGGAATTAAAAAGTAATCGGTGTCCACCAGCTTGAACGCATCTTCCTCAAACTTCGGAAGATTTCCGGTTCCGGTCATGCTCGCCCGATTCACGATGAATGGCGGCAGGACCTCGGTATAGCCGTGTTCTCCTGTATGGATATCGAGCATGAAATTTGCCAAAGCCCGTTCCAAGCGAGCTCCCAGTCCTTTATAGAACACAAACCGTGAACCGGTCACCTTACCGGCTGTCTCAAAATCAAGGATGCCCAGCTCCGCCGCAACCTCCCAGTGAGGCTTCGGTTCAAAGTCAAACTGCCGGATATCTCCCGATTTTTTCACTTCTACGTTATCGTCTTCCGATTCTCCGTAAGGAACACTTTCATGCGGGATATTCGGAATCGTCAACAGGAGATGGTTAATCTTCTCTTCCAAAACCCTCAGTTCATCATCCAGCTCCTTGATTCGGTCACCCACTTCCCGCATTTCCACGATCAGTTGTTCCGCGTCCTGGCCTGCTTTTTTAAGCTTTGCGACCTCTTGCGATACACTGTTTCGTTTTGCTTTCAGAGTTTCAGTCTCAGCAAGAAGTTCACGCCGACGTGAATCCAATTGCAGGAATTCGTCCACCACTTCCGGCGATTCGCCCCTTTTTCTTTGTGATTCCCGCACCTTATCCGGTTCATTGCGCAGAATTCGTGGATCTAACATTTTGATTCATCTCCCTTTTAAAAATGCAAAAAGCTCCCGCCGCCAGACAAAGTCCGGGACGAGAGCTGTATCTCCCGTGGTGCCACCCAAGTTCAACCGCCCGTATAAAGTGAGCGATTCTCTTTCATTGATAACGGAATGACCCGGAGCCGCTTACTACGAATGCCTTTGCAGAATCATTCGATTGACAGCCCGCTTGGAGAGGGATTCACAGAAGCTCTTGACCGGTTCGCAGCCACCACCGGCTCTCTGAACAAGAGGGATTCTGGTACTTGTTCTCCGCATCGCTTTGTGTTGCATAGTTTACCACACTTAATTGAGTTCATACAAGCGTTTCTTAATCGCTTGAAGATGTAAGCTCCTGCAGTCTCTTGGCGAGAATGATGTACATGGCATGGGACCACAACAGCGGTTTTGCAGGCTTCCCCCACCGATCCACCCATTCTTGATACTTGTCCCGAAAAAAAAGAGCTTCCGGAACTTGTTCGGGGAGAGAAAGATCTGCATCCGTTTGCGACTCCACCCAGTCCAGTAGTTCGCCAGCGCGTTTCAGGTTCCCGATCTCAGCGTAATACCAACCCAGCCAGGCGGTTAATAGTACCCAGGCGCCTCCGCCGTAGAAGGAATCTTCCGGATAACGGTGAACGCCGCCTGTGACAAGCCGATTTTCAATTTCTTCGACTGTTTTGACCATGTTTTGTCCATTCGGAGGGACCACTTTAAACGGAACGGACAACCACAGCAAGTTTGCATCGATGCTTGGATTGCCAAACGACTTTATAAACCGGCCGTTTTGCACGCCATTCTCTTGAAGCGCTACACGAATTGCACCTAATGTTTTTGGAATTTCGGAATTGGAAACGTACGGATAGACCGCTTGCAGCCCGCCATAAATGGCAGCCAAAGTACTCGGGTGCACACGATCACCAAATTCCTCCCAACAATCATGGTTAGGGACACTCCAGAAAGTGGAGAGATATCGAATCGTCGCATCTACACTCTGATCCACATCTTTCAGAAAATCCTTATTGCCTGTTAGCCCGATATGTTCCGAGACACCCCATAAATACGCGCCATACCCGTCTAGTTGGAAGTTTCCCCATTCTTCCTTGCCCTCATCGCCTTCCAGAGTAAACCGAGTATGTAAGAAATCAGCTTCTTCAATCGGTTCCCCATTCCTGTACCTAGACAAGAGAAGCGACAATTTGGGGAGGTGTTTCCTTATGGCCATATCCACCCATCGGTAAAACCGGCCAACTGCCTCATGCTCACCTGCTTTATCAAGCGCATATGCAATAAACGTTCCATCCCGCAACCAACAGTACCGGTATGCAGAAAAATTTGGGGACGCGGGGAACGCTCCATTCGGAGCCTGCGTTCGCAGAATTAACTCAATACTGTGTTGATAGAGCTTTTTCACCTGGGTCTCCTCCTGTCACTCCCACGAAAGTAACTCCACCCATCGAGAAATACCAAAAGCGAAACCATACACTCATCCCAGGATGCATGTATGGTTTGCGCTTTTTATCGAGTTTCTCTTACCATATCCAAGAAATATTGATGCAATCGTACATCGTCTGTTAATTCCGGGTGGAAAGATGCCCCCAACAGGTGACCTTGTCTGGCTGCCACAATCCGGTCTTGGTACGTGGATAATACCTCAACCTGATCTCCTACTTCCATGATGTGAGGTGCTCGAATAAATACCGCCCGATAGGGTTCCCCTTCGATTCCTTTCACCTTCAGGTCAGTTTCGAAGCTTTCCCGCTGACGGCCAAATGAGTTGCGATCGACAAGAATATCCATAATCCCAAGATGAACCCAATCTTGTCCATGGATTCGACCAGCTAGGAGAATTAAACCCGCACAGGTGCCAAACATTGGCGTTCCCGCCTGAGCCATCTCACGGATCGGGTTCATCAGATCATATTGATTCATGAGTTTCCCGATGGTTGTGCTTTCCCCTCCGGGTAAAACCAAACCGTCAAGCCCTTGCAGGTCTTCCTTGCGTTTGACGGTTACAACTTCATCGGCACCGGCCTGTTGCAAGCTCTTGATATGTTCGATTACTGCGCCTTGTAAGGCCAATACACCGATTTTCATGTTCCACCGGCCTCCTACCAGCCGCGTTCCGCCATGCGCTCGTTCGCAGCCAAAGTAGACAATTCGATGCCTTTCATTGCGGTTCCAAGATTCTTGGACAGTTCAGCGATCAACTTGTAGTCCTGGTAATGAGTAGTCGCTTCTACAATCGCTTTTGCAAACTTGGCTGGATTGTCCGATTTGAAGATACCGGAACCAACAAATACACCGTCAGACCCGAGGTGCATCATGAGAGCTGCATCGGCCGGAGTTGCCACACCGCCAGCAGCAAAGTTTACAACCGGAAGTCTGCCAAGCTTCTTCACTTCCAATAACAGTTCAACCGGCGCTCCCAGGTTCTTGGCTTCAAATACCAGTTCATCTTCAGACATGTTTTGAACCTTACGGATCTGCGCCTGCATGGTGCGTTGGTGTTTAACCGCTTCCACAATGTTGCCGGTTCCCGGCTCGCCCTTGGTACGGATCATGGATGCGCCTTCCGCAATACGACGAAGCGCTTCTCCCAAGTCACGCGCGCCGCATACGAAAGGAACAGTAAATTCCTTCTTGTTAATGTGGAACTTATCATCAGCCGGAGTCAATACCTCGGACTCGTCGATATAATCAACACCGAGCGATTCCAACACTTTCGCTTCGACATAGTGTCCGATGCGCGCTTTCGCCATAACCGGAATCGATACAGATTTCATTACTTCCTCTATAATCGTCGGGTCTGCCATACGGGCAACCCCACCAGCAGCGCGAATATCTGCAGGCACGCGCTCGAGAGCCATAACCGCTACAGCGCCGGCCTCTTCCGCAATCTTTGCCTGTTCAGCATTGACGACGTCCATAATGACGCCACCTTTTTGCATCTCAGCCATACCACGTTTAACTCTGGATGTTCCTACCTCCATCTTGACCCCACTCCTCGTAATTGCTTTAAAATTCATCCTTTCTATTTTATCCTACCCTGTATCTGTCGACAACCTCCAAATCAGAATTGTTGAAATAAGGGGGGAAATAAAGAAAACCGGGATTACTCCCGATTTTCTTTTTGATCAAGCCCTTCTTCCCGTTTCATTCTGCGAAGGAAGGCACGGAACATAAAGAACCCGCCCGGCAGAATCAAGAAGATCAGGATTGAATTTATTGTCAGCCACCATGCTGCAGAAATTCCGGAACCCATCGGCACTCACCTTCACTAGTATTATTCAAACAGTCCCTTAACGCTGGTTGAGATTCCATCCAATGCTTTGCGGAAAAAAAGGCGGATCCAGCTTCCTCTTTCCACTTCCTGGGTGGAAACCAGGTCAACCGAGCTAAGAACTTTCCCATTTTGCACCTGCTGCATTTGCCCTAAAACTTGCCCTTTGGCAACCGGAGCTTCCACTTGATTCCAAACAAATTTGGTTTGAACGCTTTGTTCTTCACCTTTCTTAACCGCTACATACAGATCTTGTGCAGGGGCAACCTCGACTTCTTCGTTTTTGGCGGTTGGGACGATCGCTTTTTCCCCTACAGGTTTATCTTTGTCGGCAATACGCTTCGAATTGAAATTGGTAAAACCGTAATCGAGCAGCTTGGTCGTGTCCGCTTGGCGTTGGAGATCATCGGTCGCACCCATGATGATTCCAATCAGTCGAAAGCCCCCGCGTTCTGCCGTGCTGACAAGGCAATATCCGGCTTCATCGGTGAAACCCGTCTTGAGACCGTCCATCCCCTCATATTTGCCAATCAGGTGGTTGGTATTTTCAATTTTGTTTTTTCCGCCGCGGATTTCAAAGCTTTTGATTTTCGTCAACTCGAGAATTTGCGGATATTTTACGATCAACTCTCTTGCAAGAATCGCCAAGTCAGAAGCTGTTGTAAAGTGATCCGGATTGTGCAGTCCATCCGGATTCGCAAAGTGAGTTCCCTTCAACCCTAACTCCTTGGCTCTGTCATTCATTTTCTGTACGAAAGCCTGCTGGCTTCCAGCAAGAAAAATGGCAAGCGCCATTGCCGCATCATTCCCGGAAGGGACTGCAACAAACTTGATCATGTCCTGAAGCTGGAACTTTTCATTTGGATCGAGCCAAACACTTGACCCTTCGATATTGTATGCTTCCAATGGAACGGGCACTATATCGGTCATTTTTTTCTGGCCGGATTGCACAGCCTCCATTGCAAGCAGCATCGTCATGACTTTTGTGGTGCTTGCAGGAAAACGTTTGTCGTTTTCACCTTTTTCATATAAAATCTGCCCGGATTTGGCATCCATCAGCAATGCCACTGGTGCCTCAATGACAGGCTCCCCGGCTGCCGCTGCTTTGGATGTTGGAACCAGAGTCGAGACGGCTACACTCACAGCAACTGCAAAACTCAGAATTCTGCTGGTCCACTTTCGATTTCCGATCATGGTTATCTCCTCTCGTGAATTTCACCATTTAGTATAACATAAGGAGACGAGCATGAAAAAGATAAGAGAAGCTAGCTTTATGGTGTTAAAATTTAGTCAAGAAGGATAACTTGTCAATCAGAAATTTGTAAATATGTCCGAACAGCTAGTCGCTTTTCACATCGTAGCTGCAAAAAAATGACAAGCTTCATGCTTGGTGTATAGTTGGCGGGTAACCGTGACGAGCTTCTAAAGGTCCTAATTTGTCCACACTAATCACACGTCCATCCTGTGGAGGATGGTTGTAAATCGATTTCGATGCGTTTTTTTCGATTGAACACGAACTTAGGAATTTTCAAAACGCCCACCTTAAAAAACTTTAGTAACAAACGGAACGTTTTTATTCAAAAATTAATCTAATCGAGTGTAAAGGAAGGAGGTAAACTGTTGGAAACACAAAAAATCGTTTTGTTAGTGTAACAGGCCCAGTGCAATCAAGAGGAAGCTTTTACAGCCCTTTTTCGAGAATTCAGACCCTATCTTTATACGACTGCCCTCTTCTTTCTCGGTGATGGAGAGGATGCGGCAGATGTCGTACAGGAGACCTATTTAGCCGCATTCCGTTCGATTAAAAAACTTCAGCATAAAGAATATTTTAAAACTTGGATTACGAAGATTTTGATCAATCAATGCCACACAGTACGCAAGAAGAGAAAGAAAAATTCGACCTCTCCGCTTGATATCGATATTGTCTGGGAAGACCCTCTCTCGGAAATGGAGATGGGACTTTGGCAAGCGGTTAACAAACTTGATGAAAAATATCGGGTGGTTATAATCTTACGATTTAAAAACGATTTGGAAATACGTGATATTGCAAAAATCTTAGAATGTTCTGAAGGGACAATTAAGTCACGCATTCATCGAGCGATTGAAAAACTCAAAATTGATCTTAAGGAGGAGTGTCGCAGATGAAAAACGAGAATAAGGATTTTGAAGCGTTCTTGCGGAAGAATTTTAAAGGCATCGAAATGAAAGTCCATATACCTGAAATCGTGCCGGCTCTTGATGAATCGCCCGTGGCAAAACGACCTTTTCTCAGATCTAACAAAGGATTTATAACGGCCGCGACGATAGTTTTGCTCCTGCTTGCTGGCCTGACACCGCAAGCTAGAGCAATCTATCAGTCTTGGTTTGGCGGACCTCTTGTTGACCCTGGTTTACAACAAGCAGAAAAACAAGGGAATATTCAAACGCCAAACGCCTCGGTCACCGATCAAGGCATAACGGTAACCTTACAAGCGGTCAGCGCTGATAGTACACGAACTGTGTTACAAGTAAATGTTCAAGGTACAGAGGCAGACGACGTGCTTCTTGAAGCGGTCACTTTGTCCGATGAAAAAGGAAAAACCTATCGACTCCAGTCACAAGACCACAGTTTGGGACGAATCCAATTTGAACCTTTCGATTCGGGAGTCAAAGAAGCTGTCTTACAAGTCACCTCGATTAAAGGTGTGAAAGGTGATTGGTTGATTCGCTTCCCAGTCAAACGATTCGAATCCCGTATCGTCACACCAAACATTAAGATACAAATGCCAGAGGGTTATACGCTTACCATTAATAAAATCGATTTTGCCCTGACACAAACACAAATAGATATTACATTCACCAGCCCATACACACCAATCTGGGCCACAATCACAGAAAACGGAAAAGTGGCCAACCTGACCAGGGGTGCACGTGATCAGAAAGACCCACAGCTGATGCACATATTCTTCGATCCGGTAGAAGGGACTCAGCCGATGACACTCAAGTTGGAGTTCTATAACAAACCAGATGTGATTGTTCAAATTCCAAAGCTATAAAAATAAAAATACAGCGAGGGTCCTTGTATCCTTGCTGTATTTTTATGAAGTAAATGACTACTTTTCGGTTGCTTGAGAAACGGCTTGATCTGCTTGAATAAGGCCATACGAGAAATCGCTCCCGTCCACCGATGTCTGCTCTAGAATTGCTTGGATAGTTTTGACATCGAGGTCTTCCCTCGAACTTTTTATCAGTGAAACGGTTCCTGTTACAAGGGCAGCGGCAAACGAGGTTCCCGATTTAAAACCATCTTCTGTTCTGAGATGAACTCCTGGGGCAGAAACAGATTTTTTGCAGGAAGAGACATTTGAAAAAGCGACATCTACATTGTTAATATCCCGGGCGATCACGCTGATCACTGAGCTCATGTTAGCTGGGAAAGGAAGTTCTTCTCTACTGTCGTTACCTGTTGCAGCAATTACAGGGATTCCCTTGTTTGTGGCGTGGAGAATTGCTTGCTTCAGCTCAGGTGATTCGTTTGGTACCGCTAAGCTTAAATTGATCACTTGAGCACCATTTTCAATTGCCAAATTGATACCTTTTGCAACAATGGCAGGATCTTGTTCTTTCTTCTCATCCATCACTTTAACAGGGAGAATTTTCGATTGTGGCGCTACTTTCAATATAAGCGACGTGATTGTTGTGCCATGACCTGAGTCATCCTTTACATCTGTCGTGTCATTGATTGCATTATAGCCGGGCAACACGTTTTCATTTGATAGGTTACTCCCTGAATCGATTACCGCAACAATAGGTGTTTTGCTGCCTTTTGATTTCACATCCGCAGCATGAATGGATTCGAGTCCCCAATCAGCATTTGCATCAGTGGCGATCCTTTTGATTACCGGATGGTAATCTTTGCGAACAGTAACAGGCTTACAATCAGTTTCCGTTGTCTTTGTGATTTCCGAGTTGTGGGGCATTGTCGTAAGGGACGAAGATGTACACCCCACAGTTGTGATCAAGAGGGAAAGTGTAAGGCCATAAACAGATAATTCTCGCAACTGTTTCATGAAGTAAACCTCCTGTTTGAATAAAACAAGAAGGATCTGTTTGATCCTTCTTGTTGATTGATCTTAACGGTCTGGGAAGGAGTAAGTGTAGGTACCCGTATATATTCTGTTCGTGGTACCCCACAAGTAATCCCAGTAGAGGATCGAATGACTGGTGTCAATCGCCATTGCCCCTACGGTATTTTTGAATCGAGCACCAGGCTCAGTTTTATACGAGTATTTTGAAGCATTGGATGTTTTATAGTAATCGAAGATCCAACGCCGATATCCCATTAATCCACCATGATAGTCATCAATGGTATCTACATCATTTAGAGTCCAAGACCAACCTACTGTAGGAGCACCCCATGTTAAATTAACCTGAGCTTGACTGCCGGAATTTGTTGTAGTTGGGCCATGGTCGACGATTTCTTCAGCGTTGAATCTTTCAACACTAGAGCGAGTTACCAGTTCATCAACTGTCCACCAGGAATCTGAGTACATGCCATAGCCTGCAGTTGTGGTGTCAGAATATTTCGCATCCCATAGACTATAGGAACTATACCCCATGCGCTCAAAATAACCTGTAGACTGGTATTTTCCGTATGAACCGTAATCAAAGTTTTCACTTTTGGTATAGTCAGGGTCATTAATCACGTCCTGTGGCTTCACCTTGTTTTCATCATTAAATTGATTAATACGATAGTCTTTCATGCCCATCGCCTTTTTGAAACCAAACGTAATGAACTCCAGTTGGCTGTCCAGATTAGTCAGATCACTGCCAGGTGTCGCGTAGTAGCTGTCGACATGAACAGAACCATCTGCCTTCTTTACTGCTCCAAAGGCGAACAGGCGTTTGAAAGTTTCTTTTGCTGCATCGTCTACAAATTCAGTGATAACCCCTTTGGGGAGTTGAAGTGTATCATATACAACCTGTTCAGATGGGAGGTTGCTTGGGACACCGTATATCAGGATGTACTTATAGTTGTCGAGATCTTGTTTCAGTTGCTGGACCAACTTGTCTTTGGTCACTTTGTCTGCCGAGTCGAGCAAATTTTTATTCAATCATCGTCATAACAGTTTGAGATGTGTTTGCAACTTTCATTCGCTTTTACATTGACGACTTTTTCTGTTGTTGTAGAATGAATTACTTTTTGATTGCTAATATTCTTGATCGAAATTTCATCATTAGTGGTAACAGCCGACCCGTTCCCAGCGAAGCTAAAAAGCATTGCCATTGCGACTGTTGTTGTAAGAGCAGGAATAAATCTGGGTTTTCTCATTCCAACACTCCCTTTGATTAAATCATTTGTTTTCTGAACATCAAATACTTGGGAAATATCCCTGTTGTACGGGAAATCCAGACCCTGTCTTAGAAAATTTGGAAATACTAGGTCTTTCAGTTTAGATCCATTCTAATTCCCTCCATTATTTTGTTTTTTTACTATTACAGTAAATATTTGTAACACAACTGAACTGTAAAATGTTGTCGAAATCTATAGTTTGTAAAAAAAAAACTTTTTTGGATAAATTGGGTTTTCTGAATCAAGTCCATAATTCAACCAATAAAAATGCCCTCAGAAGCGTTTTTTATGAACAGGAGCTAAAAAACACCTGTCCCAACAAAAAACGTTTTCTAAGGGCATTTCTATTTCACTGAGGATTATCCAAAAGGAAACTCTCTTGGATCGGGGGTTCCTTGTTTATAAACTGTAATTCGGTGCTTCTTTCGTTATATGCACATCGTGCGGGTGGCTCTCACGCAAGCCGGCAGCGGTGATCCGAATAAACTTGGTATCGTTTTTCAATTCGTCAATCGTTTTGACCCCGCAATATCCCATTCCGGCACGGAGACCGCCGACCAGTTGATAAATTATGTCTGCCACCGCTCCGCGGTATGGAACTCGACCTTCAATGCCTTCGGGTACCAGTTTTTTCTCGCCTTCTTGGAAATAACGGTCTCCGGAACCTTCTTTCATGGCTCCAATTGACCCCATCCCGCGATAGACCTTGAACGAGCGGCCTTGGAAGATCTCCATTTCACCCGGGCTTTCTTCCGTTCCGGCAAGCAGCGATCCAACCATGACCACATCGGCCCCGGCGGCAATCGCCTTCACAATATCACCCGAATATTTGATTCCTCCATCCGCAATGACTGGTATGTTATATTGACGAGCTACCGTGGCACAATCGTACACTGCTGTAATTTGCGGCACTCCAATTCCAGCCACCACACGAGTTGTACAAATCGATCCAGGTCCAATCCCCACCTTAACGGCATCCACGCCTGCCTCGATGAGATCCCTCGTCGCTTCGCCTGTCGCGACATTCCCGGCAACGATTTGCAGTCCGGGGAACCGTTTGCGAAGCTCGCGAACCGTTTCAAGAACTCCTTTTGAGTGACCGTGTGCGGTATCCACTACGATTAAATCGACACCGGCAGCAATCAATGCCTGAGCACGTTCAAAGGTGTCTCTCGCAACACCAACCGCTGCACCGCACAACAATCTTCCGGTTTCGTCCTTCGCGGCGTTCGGAAAGCGCTTTGCTTTTTCAATATCTTTAATTGTGATCAATCCGCGAAGAATATAGTTATCGTCCACCAGCGGAAGCTTTTCGACTTTGTGATGCTGCAGAATTTCCTTCGCTTGTTCCAGAGTCGTGCCCACCGGAGCGGTAACCAGATTTTCCTTGGTCATGACTTCCGCGATCTTACGCTGGAAGTTCTGTTCAAAACGCAAGTCGCGATTGGTGAGAATGCCAACCAGACGTCGTTCGCCATCGACAATGGGAACGCCTGAAATTCGATATTTGGCCATCATCGCTTCCGCATCATATACATGATCTTCCGGTGTGAGGAAAATCGGATCGGTAATAACACCCGACTCGGAGCGTTTCACCTTATCGACTTCTTCCGCTTGTTCTGCAATGGACATGCTCTTGTGAATAATTCCGATTCCGCCTTCTCGTGCCATGGCAATCGCCATTTTGGCTTCAGTTACAGTATCCATCCCTGCAGAAACAATCGGTGTATTCAGTCTGACTTTATTTGTAATTCGGCTTGTTACGTCAACATCTCTTGGTAACACTTCGGACTTCTGTGGAACTAAAAGAACATCGTCAAACGTCAAACCTTCTTTTTCAAACTTGGTCTCCCACATCACTCGATTCCCCCATTCTCGTATAGTTTCCCATTTACCCGTAGATATTATGGCTAGTTTAACAAAGTAAGTTGAATCGGGTCAACCGATCTGGAAGAACCCCAAAATAGCAAGAATGTTCAGGAAAGATCCAAGGTCAAGGAGGTCTTCTCTTTGCAGAAAGTAACACGAATACGCACCGAGGAGCCTTACCGGAAAATGTGGGACACATTTGTCTACTTTGAAAATGAGCAAACAGCCAATCGCTACTTGCGGGCCCAATATGAGTCCCTGGGGATTGATGAACCACAGCGCGCCGCTTATCTGGCAACGCCCAAATTAATCTATGGCATCAAACAAGCTCGTCAATATTATCGGGCGGCCGAAACTTGCGATATCATGACCAAACCCTTGCTGCTGTACTATGGGATGATGAGTCTTGCACGCGCTTATATCGCTTCCCGCGACCCGGAGTACCCCACCACAACCAGTGTCCTGAAACACGGGTTATCGACTCGAAAGCTCAAGAAAGACTCTTATTATTTTATTCAGGACGAGATTCGGGTTCAAAAGGACGGTCTGTTTGTAGTACTTCACCAAATGCTGGGGGGAAGTCCTTTTTCCGACCGGCAGCGGGTGGTCATCAAAGATTTGCTTGCCGTGATCCCGGAATTGACTCCGGGGTACGGGCGACTCTATGGTTTCCCTGCCGTTTGCGAGATTGAACATCGAGTCGATGGAAACAAAACTTGCTGGGACTTGCCAAGGTGGATTCTTCAGGCCGGGAATCACACCCGGGATGAATTCCTGAATTTATTGAACCGTACTCATCAAGATCCTGCCCAGCCCAACCGGCCTGTATTCTATCTTGGGGATATCGATCCTCCCGGTCGGCTGCATCTTCACCATGTCAGACCTGTCAGCTGCCATCCGTTACTGATTGAAGATTTGACGGGGCGCACCTACCTTCGGTATCCCCTGGCGGGTGACTTTCTTATTCCTGAGATTAGTTTGCATTTTATGGTCATGTTTGTTTTGGGCATGCTCTGCCGTTACGAAACGGAACGCTGGGGAGAAATGATTCTTACTTTTCTTTCACAAGATGTGTATTTGATCAATGAATTTTTGAACCTTTCGATGCGAAAATTCCCTAATCTGATATTAAATCAGTTATTCGGTGAGCAATATATATTCTACAGTTCTTAAAAAGGGGTGGGTACGAAATTGGAGCATCCATACATGTCCGAGGTAGACAAAGAACTTCGCCGCTTGTTGGCGTCTGGCAGTCCATCCCTCAGTCCCATGATTCAACATTTTCTGGAAACAAAAGGAAAAGGCGTACGGCCTGTTCTGGTTTTGTGGTGTGGAGACATCGCAGGCTCTCCAATGAAACGCTCGATCGATCTGGCAGTTGCAGCCGAGCTTTTACATATGGCCTCACTTGTTCACGACGACATCGTGGATCAAGCAGCGTTCAGACGAAAAAAACCTACCATCCACCGGATGTGGGGCGAGGGAGCTGCCGTTCTGGTAGGGGACTATTTTTTCGGAACCCTGCTTCGTGTAATCAGTCCCTATCCAATGGTTGTCCCACATTTCGCAGAAGCCATACTAAGCCTTGTGAACGGAGAATTCATGCAGATGGATCAGCAATACGATCCTTGGATTTCGGAAGAGGAGTATCTGAACCGCATCTGCCAAAAGACCGCCAATTTCATGTCCACCTGCTGCAAAATCGGCTGCCTGACACAAGACACTCCTTTCGAAATCATGGATGCTCTTACGAACTACGGTTATTGCATTGGGATGGCGTATCAATTATTGGATGACCTGCAGGACATAATAGAAACCTCGGAGGGGCTTGGAAAACCGATTATGCAGGATATTTCGCGGGGAATATTTACGCTCCCTTACCTTCATTCATTTTGGCAGGAATCAAACCGCTTGCCAACGTTTCTTAAAGTCAACATTGTGCCGTCTGCTGATTCTCTTGAATATACACGGAAACTTGCAGCACACTACATAGAAAAATCGGTGATCTGTTTATCCTCCCTTCCATCCACCAATGGACAACGCGGACTTCTGTGTATATCCCGGCAAATAAAAAAGAAGCTCGAACAACTTCAGGAGGTGAACGCTTATGCTCCTACGCTCGATTAGAGGTATGGTTTTATTGGTGAGAATCGTACCGGTTGTTTCGTGGAGCTTTTGTGCGATACTTCTCTCGATCGGGTTTGCCGTCCATGATCTTAAAGGTTTGTCGTCAATTCCCTGGCAAGTGGTGGGCTCACTGTTTGCAGGTGCTCTTTTGTTACAAGGAGTGGTGGCTCACGCATTTAATGATCACACAGACTGGAAGTCTGGCACCGACCAGAAATCACCCGGAATCTTATCAGGCGGCAGCAAAGTCATTCCGAAAGGACTCTATTCGGAAAGACACCTCTTGCTGATTGGACTTGCCGGGATCGCAGCTTCCGCCGGTTTGGGTAAGTATCTGAGCCATCTTACCTCGAATTATGCATGGATTTTTATTGCAATCGGCATCTGGGCCGCTGTAACCTATACCGCTGCCCCGTTCCGTTTCGCTTATTTTCCTTTAGTCGGAGAATGGCTCGCCGCATTTCCGGCAATGATTGCTTGTACTTTAGGGACCTATTTTGTGTTAACCGGATCGCTTTCCAAACCGGTTGTTTGGGCATCCATAATCCATTCTCTCTTATGCATTGCCTGGTTGATGCAGCATCATACCAGTGATATTGACGCGGATCTGCAGGCAACCCCGCGAAAAGTTACAACGGTTGCATTTGCCGCTTCGATTTGGGGAAAAGAAGTAACGCGGCACATCACCGCCGCCTATTTTCTGATGGCCGCTTTCGTCGGTATAGTGGCAACTCTAAGCGTACACAAAATTTTCATATTCTCGGTATTCTGCGGTTTGATGGGAGCGCTCGCTGCATGGAATACGAATCCGCATAACATCGGCAATATTACGTACAATCAAGTCAAAATGATAGCTCTCACGGTTCTTCATACGCTGGTACTATTTGGATTTGAAGTGATTACATAGTAAAGGAGCTCCCATATGACGGTTCCGGATAAACTCCAGCAGGTTATTGTACAATGTGAGCTAATTTGCGCCGATTTAAGGACCTATGGAAACTCGGCTGTCGATCCGCTGATGAAACAGCTCTATTTGCAAATGGCCGACACAGTCGAATCGGGAAATCGGTGGATGAAGGACAGATTACTTGATGTGAAAGCCAGAGAATAAACCAAAATCCCCACAACCTGATGTTGCGGGGATTTTCTGATTTCATTACTCCGTTTCTGCAGCGCCGTCAGCCGCTTCACCCTCTTCATCGTCATCACTTGCAACAACCCGGGCTACGGTCGACACTTCTTCATCTTCTTTCACGCTGATTAATTTCACGCCTTGCGTATATCGGCCAAGTTCCGAAATCTCTTTGATTCGAAGGCGTATGACCACACCGGTATTGGTAATGATCATTAATTCTTCGTCTGGAGATACAACTTTCAGACCCACCACATGACCGTTTTTCTCCGTAACATTAATCGTCTTGATTCCTTTACCGCCTCGCGTCTGGAGACGGTAATCGGCTTCACTCGTTCGTTTTCCGTAACCGCGGGAGGTTACGGCCAAAACATCCCAACCAGGTTCAATAAGATCCATGTCGATCACAAAGTCATCGTCTTTCAACGAAATACCCCGCACTCCCGTTGCTGTACGTCCCATCGGTCTTACGTCATTCTCGCTGAATCGGATCGACATGCCGTTGCGGGTACCCATGATAATTTCACGCTGTCCGTCAGTCAGGCGAACCCCGAACAGTTCATCATCCTCACGAATCGTGAGCGCTATAAGACCGCCCTTACGGATATTTGCAAATTCGGACAGAGGCGTTTTCTTCACGACCCCCTTACGGGTCGCCATAAACAGGTAATCCCCGTCCGTGATCTCTTTCAATGGGATTACAGCGGAAATGGTCTCCCCCTGCTCAATATTCAACAGATTGATGATAGGGGTTCCTTTCGCCGCTCTTCCAAATTCGGGAATCTCATACGCCTTCAACCTGTAAACTTTTCCTTTGTTGGTGAAGAACAGGATATGATTATGAGAAGACGTGATAAATAAATGTTCAACAAAATCTTCTTCCTTGGTACCCATTGCGGTAACACCCCGACCACCGCGGCGCTGGCTCTTATATGTGGTAGCCGGCAGACGTTTCACATAGCCCGCGTGTGTGATGGTCACCACAACATCTTCCTGCGGAATCAGATCCTCAACATCGATCTCACCTTCAGCAGCGATGATTTGAGAACGGCGTTCATCGCCAAAACGTTCTCTGATCTCTGTAATTTCGTCCCGAATAACGCCCATCAACTTCGCCTCGTCCGCGAGAATCTCTTTCAAATGGTCAATTAACTTCAGGAGCTCATTATACTCATTCTCAATCTTATCCCGTTCCAAACCGGTAAGACGACGCAGGCGCATATCGAGAATGGCTTGCGCCTGTTCGGTTGATAATCCGAACCTGGACATCAATCCGTCGCGCGCTTCTTCATCGGTTTTGGAGGCGCGGATCAAAGCGATGACCGCATCGATGTGATCGAGCGCGATTCGCAAACCTTCCAGAATATGGGCGCGCGCTTCCGCCTTATTCAGATCAAACTGAGTCCGGCGGCGGATAACTACTTTCTGGTGTTCCAGATAGTAGTACAGCATTTCCCGCAGGTTCAATACTTTTGGTTCACCGTTAACAAGCGAGAGCGCGTTCACTCCGAAACTGGTTTGCATCGGTGTCTGTTTGTACAGGTTATTCAAGACCACCTGCGGCTTGACGTCCCGGCGCAATTCGATCACAATTCGAATCCCGTTCCGGTTGGACTCATCGCGTAGATCGGTGATTCCGTCAATTTGTTTATCGCGAACCAATTCCGCAATGCGTTCCACCAAACGCGCTTTGTTCACCTGATAGGGAATTTCCTTAACGATGATCTGCGCTTTTCCGCCCTTTGTTTCTTCGATTTCTGTAACAGAGCGCATAATGATGGAGCCTCTGCCCGTCTCACATGCTTTGCGGATTCCGTCCCGTCCAAGAATCAAAGCGCCTGTTGGAAAATCCGGCCCTTTTACAACGGTCATCAGATCATTAACTGTCGCATCCGGATTGTCAATCAGCATGACAACCCCGTCAATCACTTCCCGAAGATTATGCGGAGGAATGTTCGTTGCCATTCCCACCGCAATCCCGGATGAACCGTTTACCAACAGGTTCGGATAGCGAGACGGCAATACCAACGGTTCTTTTTCGTTCCCGTCATAGTTCGGTCCAAAATCAACCGTTTCTTTATTTATGTCTCGAAGCAGTTCCATGGCGATATGAGACATACGCGATTCTGTATAACGCATCGCGGCTGCCGCATCCCCGTCAATCGAACCGAAGTTTCCGTGACCATCCACAAGCAGATAACGAGTGGAAAAATCCTGAGCCATTCGGACAAGCGCGTCATACACGGCGGAGTCTCCGTGCGGATGGTATTTACCGAGAACGTCCCCGACAATGCGGGCAGACTTTTTATAAGGCTTGTCCGGTGTGTTGCCGGCCTCATACATCGCGTAAAGAATCCGGCGATGTACAGGCTTCAGTCCGTCACGAACATCAGGAATCGCGCGGCTTACAATTACGCTCATCGCGTAATCCAAGAAGGAAGTGCGTAGTTCTGAACTTATGCTAATCGGTAAGACTTTGCCTGTTTCCGGCATTCAATTCCCTCCATGGCGTTTCTTGCGGGTCCTGTTCCAAGCGGAGTGCTTAGCCTTTTTTCCGGAACCCCCGGAATACGGCGAGACTTGAGCAATCTTCGGGTCCCCATCCTCAAGGCCGACTTGGCACTTCAGTGCCATAGCGTGACCTAGTGCTCTCGAGTGAAAGTACTCGGAATAAGCCCCAGAGCTTACCGTCACTTTGATGGGCGGGTTCGTGACCTTGCGCGGCCTTGCCGCGGTTCCCGTTGTTTTGCTGCTTCGTCACGCAACTTTCTGGGGTTCTCTTATATGTCCAAATTTCGTACAAATTTCGCGTTCTCTTCGATGAATTCCCTGCGCGGCTCGACCCGTTCACCCATTAACTTGTCAAAAATCATATCGGCCTCTGCCGCATCTTCCATCGATACCTGCAGCAACGTACGATGTTCCGGATCCATGGTCGTCTCCCATAACTGGTCGGCATTCATTTCTCCAAGACCCTTGTATCGCTGAATTCCAATTCCGGTACGGCCGACCTCTTCAAGAACCCGTTCAAGGTCTTTATCGTTATAGGCATACACAATCTGTCTGCCTTTCGTGACTTTATAAAGCGGCGGTTGTGCAATGTAGATATAACCGGCATCGATCAAAGGCTTCATATACCGGTAGAAGAATGTCAGCAGCAAAATTCGAATGTGCGATCCATCCACATCGGCGTCTGTCATGATTACAATCTTGTGATAACGGGCTTTGGAAATGTCAAAATCCTGACCGATCCCCGTACCGACAGCTGTAATAATGGCTCGAATCTCCGTGTTCGAGAGAATTTTGTCCAGACGGGCCTTTTCGACGTTGATAATTTTCCCCCGCAGCGGCAGAATGGCTTGGAATTTGCTGTCGCGCCCCTGTTTTGCGGAACCGCCTGCAGAGTCCCCTTCCACGATGTACAGTTCGGAGATGGAAGCATCCCGCGAAGTGCAATCCGCTAATTTTCCGGGTAAAGACCCTACTTCCAAGGCACTTTTACGGCGGGTAAGATCCCTGGCCTTCCGTGCTGCTTCTTTTGCCCTCGCGGCCATAACCGCCTTTTCGATTATCTTCTTGCCGACTGCAGGATTCTCATTTAAAAAATCGGTAAATTTCTCGCCAAAAAGGGTTTGTACAATCCCGCGCACTTCCGAGTTCCCCAACTTGGTTTTGGTTTGACCTTCGAATTGAGGATCCGGAATTTTGACGGATATTACAGCCGTCAACCCCTCTTGAACGTCATCGCCTTCGAGCTTCATATCTTCTTTGATCAGATTCATCCGTTTTCCGTAATCGTTAATCACCCTGGTGAGGGCGGTTTTGAAGCCCGCTTCGTGGGTTCCGCCCTCATGGGTATTGATGTTATTGGCAAACGAATAGATGCTGCTTGAATAGCTGTCGTTATATTGCAGGGAAACCTCCGCAATAATTCCATCTTTCTCACCGGATACAAATACCGGATCATGCAAGACTTCCCGGCTCTTATTCAGATATTCGACGAATGAGGCAATTCCGCCTTCATATTGAAACGTCTGGGATTTATCATGACGCTCGTCATTCAACAAAATGGTAATTCCGCCGTTCAGAAACGCAAGTTCACGCAGCCGGGACTGCAGAATATCGTAAGAATACTCCGTGGTCTCGGTAAAAATCTCCGGATCCGGTTTGAAAGAAATCGTGGTTCCGGTATCATCTGCATCGGTTTCGCCAATGACTTCAAGAGGACTTACCGTTTTGCCTCTTTCGAAGCGCATCTTATGAATTTTTCCTTCGCGTTTTACTTCTACTTCCAACCATTCCGAAAGAGCATTCACAACAGAGGATCCGACACCATGCAGACCCCCTGACACTTTATATCCTTCTCCGCCGAATTTTCCCCCGGCATGAAGTACGGTTAAAACCACTTCTACCGTAGGAATCCCCATTTGAGGATGAATACCGACGGGAATTCCGCTTCCGTTATCACGAACTGTCACACTGTTATCAGGATGAATCGTGACGTCAATTGTATCGCATCGTCCTGCGAGTGCTTCGTCGATACTGTTGTCGACAATCTCCCAAACCAAATGATGCAATCCCCGTGCACTGGTCGATCCGATATACATACCCGGACGCTTGCGTACAGCCTCAAGGCCTTCCAGCACCTGTATCTGGGACTCGTCATATACGTGCGTTTCTTGCGTCATCCATGTCCCTCCGATTCCTTATCATACCTGTAAATTCTACCATACCCCTTGATACAACGCAAAAAATCAGGAGTTTTCACATCCCGAATCAATAACATTCGGTGCTAAAGACAGAAAAAGCAGGCACGCGACAGTGCGTGCCGATCTCCTCTATTACTTTTCGTCAAGTTCCGAGACAAACCCTGCACGTTTTTTAAGTGTGAGGGAAGAAATTGGCGAAAAATAGACCTTACGGTTTGTCACGACAAACGATTTGCTCTCATTTTCATCAATAACGATTACAAATCCTTCCTCTTCCGCCACATTCAAGAACTCCTTGGTGCTGTCGGCTGATTCTTTCATTTTCAAATCAAAAATGGCGATCACTTCCTTGCTGGGAACCATCACATCCCCGCCCAAATGAATAAACATCCCGACACCCGCCTTTCTTTATAACCGTTTTTACGATTGATGGATTTCGCCGTCCGTAACCCTGTAAACAACCGCTTTTTCCCGCATTAAATCTTCCAAACCGTATGTCATGGTTGTTGTTATCAAAGTTTGAACTCGTTCACCCATACTGTCAAGCAAATGCAGCTGTCTCATCTCATCCAATTCTGACAATACGTCATCCAGCAGCAGGACCGGATATTCCCCTACCTCGTGCCGAATCAGTTCGATCTCTGCAAGTTTCATGGACAATGCGGCCGTACGCTGCTGTCCCTGAGAACCGTATATGTGTACATCTTTGCCATCTATTCGAACTTCTATATCATCCCGATGCGGGCCGACAGAGGTCGCTCCTCGACGGAAATCATCCTTTTGCCGCAAAACAAGCTGCTGTCGAAAATTCTCGGACACTTGATCTGCGGCATCCCCATTCTCAAGAAGCGAACATTTGTAATTCAACGTCAACTCTTCCCCGCCGGAAGTTATCCTCTTGTGGATATCCGAAGAAAACTGCTGAAGTTTATCCACAAACTCCAGCCGCTTGCGGATAATTTTTGTGCCGTATTCAATCAATTGTTCATCCCAAACAGCCAGTGTCCCTACAAGACCGGCATCCATTCGTTCGCCGTCTTTCAGAATATTGTTTCTTTGCTGCAGTACCTTCTGATATTGTGCAAGGTTATGCAAGTATTGCGGACTCATTTGTCCCAATTCGATATCAAGAAACCGTCTTCGATTCTGCGGAGCCCCTTTTACGAGCATCAAATCCTCGGGAGCGAACAGAACCACATTGAGATGTCCGATAAAATCACTGATTTTCCGCTTCTCGATCCCATTTACACGAACTTTTTTCCCGCGGTTCAAAATTTTCAGGTCAAGGGAATAGGTGCGTTGATTTCTTTCCACTTGACCTGACACAGAAGCAAATTCGGTTCCCCACCTGATCATCTCGGAATCCCGGTTCGCACGGTGGGACTTGGCCAAAGAAAGCATCAGAATGCTTTCCAGGACGTTTGTTTTTCCTTGCGCGTTCTGACCTACGAAAATTGTCACCTGCGGAGACAATGACAAAGAGAGCAGCTCATAATTGCGAAAATCCCGTAATTCCAGCTTCTGAAGAATCATACCCGTCCGCTTTTCGTGAGAATCAAACGATCAAACCCTTCGATCTCTATCACATCTCCCGCACGAAGTTTGCGTCCCCGCCGATTCTCCGCTTCCCCGTTTACCAGTATTTTGGTTTCTTGCAAAAATGACTTGACCTCGCCGCCGGAGCCGACAATATCCGCATATTTGAGCAGCTGGCCTAAAGTGATTTCATCCAAGGAAAGGTCTACTTCTCTCGTCAACGGTCATCTTCCCATCTTATTAATATATCCTTACAGGCAAGATAAGGTGCAGATAGCCCGCATTGTCCGGCTGTTTGATCAGGAACGGACTCATGGATCCGGTAAATTCGACCGTTGTATCTTCACCTTCCACCACACGCAGCGCATCAATCAAATATTTTGCGTTAAAAGCAATAAGCAATTCTTCTCCACCAAATTGTGCCGGGCTCAACATTTCGGAAGCCTTCCCTACATCCGGCGAATTTGAAGAGATTTCAAGCTGATTGGATTTGATGTTCAATCTCACTACGTTATTATCGTTGTCCCGCGCGATCAGAGCTGCACGTTCCACTGCTTCTAGTAAAAGTTTGGTGCCAACACGGATGCTTGTTTTAAACGCAGTAGGAATGATGCGGGAAGTATCCGGATACTGACCGTCAATCAAACGGGAATAAAACTGAGTCTGCGCAAATTTGAAAAGGATCTGGTTCTCCGCGATTACCACATCTACTAGCGCATCATTATCAGGCAGCAAACGTCCAAGCTCGGATAAGCTTTTGCCCGGAATGATCACATTTGAGAATGATAACGCGGCAGGAGCTTCCACCACTACTTCCCGTTGGGCCAGCCGGTGGCTGTCAGTAGCGACGAATCGAAGATGTCCGTCTTTAAGAGAAGCGACTACCCCAGTCAGAACCGGCCGAATTTCTTCCGTCGATACAGCCGGAACCGTTTGGCGGATCATATCTTTCAAAACAATTGACGGAATGCTGAACATCTGGTTTCCGGAAACCTGAGGCAGCCTTGGGAATTCTTCGGCATGCAGCCCATGCAAATTGAATTCGGAAGTACCGGAACGAATCACGGTCAGGTAGTTCTGTTTGACTTCCAATTCAACGGTTGAATGAGGAAGTTTGCGCACAATTTCAGACAAGTAACGAGCCGATAGAACGATAGCCCCTTCTTCCATAATTTTTGCAACTTGCTCATTGTCTACGTGTGTGGGAAGGCTTGTCTCAATGCCTGTTTCCAAATCGGTAGCTGTCATTTTTAACGCTTCTTTTTCTGCTGCAATCTTAATACCGGATAATACCGGAATGGTCGTTTTATTCGATACAGCCCTTTGTACATTTTGGATTGCGGAAAGAAGAGCACTGCGTTCAATCGACACCTTCACGGAAAAAATCCTCCTCGTTGATTTTAAATAGACTTGGAATCAAAATCGAATGCGATTCATACTTATATTCTGATGAATACTTTTTTAAAACAGTCATAACAGTAATAAGCGCTGTGGATTTGTGGATAACTATTGTGAATTCATATTTTGTCTGATTTTGTCGATGTGGACAATCTGTTTATACTTTAATCTTTTCTTTCAGGTTTTCAACAGTTTGCCGCAAGGAGAAATTGTTCTCCAGTTCTTTCGATATTTTCTCGTGAGCATGAATCACGGTAGTATGGTCCCTCCCGCCAAACTCATCCCCGATCTTAGGCAATGAAAAATCTGTCAGTTCCCTCGCAAGATACATCGCGATCTGTCTGGGGAATGCGACGGCTTTCGTTCGCTTTTTCGCCTTGAAATCATCAATCTGCAGATGAAAATGCTCCCCCACAACTTTTTGAATCTCGGTGATTGTGATGGCTTTCGGTTTGGAGTCGGAAATGATATCTTTCAGCGCTTCCGCTGCCAGATCCGCACTCAAATCATGGTTAATCAGAGAAGAGTAGGCAACGACTCGGATCAGAGCTCCCTCTAACTCTCGAATGTTCGTGTCGATCTTATTCGCAATGTACATAATGACATCGTTTGGGATGTTCAGACCGTCCGCTTTCGCTTTCTTCCGAAGAATCGCCACGCGGGTCTCAAGATCGGGAGGCTGAATGTCTGTTATGAGCCCCCATTCAAATCGGGAACGAAGCCGATCTTCCAGCGTGGGAATATCTTTTGGCGGTCGGTCGCTGGATATGATAATCTGCTTGCTTTCTTCATGCAGAGTGTTGAATGTATGGAAAAATTCTTCCTGTGTCTGTTCTTTTCCGGCCAGGAACTGAATATCATCGATCAGAAGAACATCAATATTCCGGTATTTATTCCGAAAATCGTCTGTACGGTTGTACTGGATCGAATTGATGAATTCGTTCGTAAACTTTTCGGAAGAGATGTACATCACTTTGGCGGATGGATTATGTTCCAGTACATAATGACCAATCGCGTGCATCAAATGGGTTTTTCCCAAACCAACACCGCCGTAGATAAAAAAAGGATTGTACGCTTTCGCCGGCGCTTCGGCCACGGCTAAAGCAGCAGCATGAGCGAACCGGTTTCCTGCCCCGATCACAAACGTTTCAAAAGTGTATTTCGGGTTCAAGGCAGAGGGTATGTACTCCTCGTTCAAGTCCTTGTCCGCCCGTCCATTGGGTTCTTTTATGCGGCGAACCTCCTTGTTTTCAAACTGCTCTTCTGCGATCTGAGGAATCACGAATTTTACGGTCATGTCAGAAAGTGTAAGAGCGGAAAGGGTTTCCGTAATGATCCCCAAATACCTGGACTCTAACCAATCGCGGGCAAAATCGTTAGGAACACCTACAACCAACGTATTCCCTTCCAGGGAGAGAGGCCGGGTTGCTTTAAACCAAGTTTCAAAACTCGGTTTGGACAATGTGTTTTCTAACAAGGAAAGAGCTTTTTGCCAAAGTTCGCCGGCTTGCCGATCCATGGAAACTACATACCTCCTAGAAAAAAAAAACAGTAGAAAAGTAGGTTTTAGAGAAAAAAAAATCCACGCTAAAAGTTCTTTGTTAACAGAACTGTGGATAATTCATCATAGGCGAATTTTGTCGTGGATTCGTGAATTGACATGGAAATTGTAGATTCCTTATGAGGACATGTGGATAAAATAATTCCATGAGAGGATAAGTATTCACAGCGTTATCCACAAGATGTGGACAACCTTGGGTATAAATCGGAGTTATCCACTACGATGACAAAATCATGATAACAAAAATAGACCCTTGTCTGCAATGCTTTTTTCCGACTTATCCACAAATCTGACAGTATTCAACAAAAAGGATGCACAACTCTGTGGATTGTGGATAATATGTTGAAAAATTTGTCGATGCTTGTGGATTTCCAGTCGAAAAGTATTTGAAAGTTACCCACAAGGGATGCGTTCTTGACAGCAGCACAAATAAATGTCTATAATGTCCTAGTATGTTGTTGAAGTTATCTCTTTCCAGGGAATAAGGATGTTTTTCTTTTCATATAGGGGGTGTGGCAAGAATGAGACCGACATTTCAACCGAATGTACGCAAACGCAAAAAAGTTCACGGTTTCCGTAAACGCATGAGCACAAAAAACGGCCGTAAAGTATTAGCAGCTCGCCGTCGTAAAGGTAGAAAGGTATTGTCCGCATAGGCCACAAGTTTTTGTGGCCTTTTTTCTACGTTCAGGTGCTCTGGCAACTTGTCCGTGCGGATACTAGTATAAAAGAGCGCTTTCTTCGTACATACTGAGAGGTAGTCATGGAAAAAACGCATCGTCTCAAAGACAATCGGGATTTTCGAAAAGTTTTTAAAAAAGGAAAATCGTTTGCCAACCGGTACCTTGTCCTTTATCATGCACCCAACCAGCTAGGCCATTACAGGGTGGGTTTTTCTGTGTCTAAAAAAGTAGGCAATGCGGTCGTTCGGAACAAAGTCAAGCGATATCTGAGAGAAGCCATCCGTGCTGAACATCTGGACCCGTCTCTATCGGTCGATTTTGTGATTATTGCAAGGCCGTCAGCTGCAGGTTTGGACTTTGACGGTTTTCGTACGAATCTAGTACACTTACTTTTGAAAACAGGATATATAAAAAAGGGTACATAAGAGATGAAACGACTGGCATTGCTTGCAATTCAATTTTATAGAAAATGGATTTCACCCATGAAACCGCCATCGTGCCGGTTTTATCCCACATGTTCCGCTTATGCGCTTGAAGCGATTGACAAGCATGGGATAACACGCGGGGGATGGTTATCCGCTAAACGTCTAATTAAATGTGCCCCATGGCATCCCGGCGGGTATGATCCTGTGCCGGAAGTTAAAAATCGGGGACTGCAGTAGGAGGGGACTTTTTTTTGAAGAAGATAGGTCTGTTCTCATTGTTGGCTTTACTTAGTTTGACCGTGACCGGATGTGGAGCCAATGCTTCCGGCACTCTGGATCGTTCCGGTTTTTGGGGAAAATTTGTCGGTATCATCTCTGACGGAATCGATTATTTTGGTAAATTGATCGGTGATTATGGGATTGCGATCCTGGTCATCACATTGATTATCCGGATTATTATTTTCCCTTTAATGTATAAGCAGCTTAAGCATTCCAAGCTTATGCAGGAATTGCAGCCTGAAATGACCAAGATCCGGGAGAAGTACAAAAACGATCCGCAAAAAATGAATCAGGAAATGATGAAGCTGTTTCAGGCGAAAGGCACAAACCCGCTTGCCGGCTGTTTTCCGATCTTGATCCAGATGCCGATTCTCTTCGCTCTCTACCAGGCTATCATGTACAACGGTCACATTAAGGCGGCGACATTCCTTGGACTTATCCAGCTTGGACAGCCCGAACATTTTGTTCTGCCGGCTTTAGCTGGCTTGACCACCTATATTCAGACACGTATGACGATGATGAATCCGAATGATCCACAGCAGAAGATGATGCTGTACATTATGCCGGCCATGATTTTCTTCTTTGCTTTCACATTTCCGGCTGCACTTTCGCTTTACTGGGTATTCGGCAACATTCTCACCATCATTCAATACTATTTCCTGAAGAAACCGCAGAAGGCAGCCACTCAGGGAGGCCCCGCAAAATGAAAAAGGTAATTGCCACGGGCAAGACAGTTGAAGATGCTGTTGAAATTGCGCTACGCAAGCTTGGGGTTACGAGAGACCAAGTCGAAATCCGCATCTTGACACAACCTTCCAGGGGATTTTTGGGTCTGATTGGATCCCGTGACGCTGAGGTTGAAGCTGTTGTCAAGGAACCCGCTGTTGCAGAGCAACCGCAGTATGAGGTTCCACTTGCTCCAACAGTTCCCGCCAATGAAATACTTGATCCGGTTGAGTCGATCGAGAACGCGGTCCAATTTTTGAAAGATGTAGTTGAATCGATGGGGTTATCTGCTGAAGTTGTTGTCAGGTATGAAAGAGAAGGTCATTATGTCTTCCAGATCGAGGGCGACAGAATGGGGATTTTGATTGGAAGGCGGGGTCAAACCCTCGATGCCCTTCAATACCTTGTGAATTTGGTTGCCAATAAGCATTCCGAAACATTTTTGCGGATTATCCTCGATGCGGAGGATTATCGTGCACGCAGAAAGGAAACTTTGGAGCGTTTGGCGGACCGGCTGGCGAAGCAAGTCTTGAGAGAGCGTCAGGAGATCGAGTTGGAGCCTATGCCTGCTCACGAACGCAAAGTCATCCACACGTATCTCCAGGGACATACGAGGGTAGGAACGCGGAGTGTTGGGGAGGAACCAAATCGCAAAGTCTTAATCTATTTAAAATAATATCCACATGTGAATAATTTATTCGACCGTCATCAATGGGGTGGCGGTTTTTTTAATACGCTGTGGATTGTGGATAATTTTTTGAAATGAAAACATTATGTTACAATGAAATGTGCACAATGAGTTGTATAACAACGTGGGGGATTTTATATGCTTGAGTTTGACACGATTGCCGCGATTGCCACGGCGCTGGGGGAAGGCAGCGTAGGAATTGTCAGGGTCAGCGGACCCGATTCGATTCAGATTGTGGATAAAATTTTTCAATCAAAAACAAATTTGGAGGAAGCGAAAACCCATACGCTTCATTATGGTTATATTATTGATCCGAAAACACAGGAGAGAGTGGATGAGGTATTGGTGGCACTCATGCGGTCGCCAAGGAGTTATACCACAGAGGATGTGGTGGAAATCCACTGCCACGGCGGAATTGTCGTTGTACAGCGGGTTCTGCAGCTCGTGCTGATTGCGGGGGCCAGATTGGCTGAGCCTGGCGAGTTCACGAAACGGGCATTCTTAAACGGAAGAATCGATCTCTCCCAAGCGGAAGCGGTTATCGACCTGATTCGCTCCAAGACGGATGAGTCCATGAAGTTAGCATTAAAGCAGGTGGAAGGGCGACTCAGTGATAAAATTCGGACTTTGCGCCACACGATGATTGAGCTGCTGGCTCATATTGAGGTCACGATTGACTATCCGGAACACGATGTTGAAGATGTCGCGGTTCGCCGGATCATCAAGGTTGGCTCCGAAGCGGTAGATGAGATACATAGGCTGCTGGAAACTGCCCGAACAGGTCGTGTCCTGCGTGAAGGGATTCGTACCGTTATTATCGGAAAGCCCAATGTTGGCAAATCTTCTCTTTTAAATGCTCTGTCCCGCACTGAACGAGCGATTGTCACCGATATCCCGGGAACTACCCGTGACATTCTGGAGGAACAAATCAGCATCCGCGGGATCCCGCTGCAAATTATTGATACTGCCGGAATCCGTGAAACGCAGGATGTGGTGGAAAGAATCGGGGTCGAGAGAAGTCGATCCGCTTTGGAGGAAGCGGATTTGGTTCTCTTTATGCTGGATGCCAGCAGAGAGCTGACCGACACTGACAGGGAACTTTTGACGAAAGTACAGGGAAAGCCTACAATAATAATTCTAAACAAGTTGGACTTGCCGAGAGCTATTCGAGCTGAAGATATCACGAATGTTGTTTCGGGAGCGGCCGTTGTCGAGATGTCTGTAAAGGAAGGCAAAGGAATCGAGGAGTTGGAAAACGAAGTCGCGAGACTGTTCCTAGAAGGCGGTATTGAAGGTAAAGAGGCAGCCTATGTATCCAATGCCCGCCATATATCACTTTTGGAAAAAGCAAAGCGGCAGATGGAGGAAGCGATTCATTCTGCAGAGGCCGGTATGACTTTGGATCTGGTTGCGGTTGAAATCAGAGACGCCTGGGAGACGCTAGGAGAGGTTATTGGCGAAGCGGTAGGGGAAGATCTATTGGATCAGATTTTCTCTCAATTTTGTTTGGGTAAGTGAGAGGGAGGTGCATTTTTATGCGTTATTTTGCAGGGGAATATCACGTAATTGTAATCGGAGCGGGTCACGCAGGTTGTGAAGCGGCTCTGGCATCTGCCAGACTGGGATGTAAAACGCTCTTATTAAACATTAATCTGGATACCGTAGCCTATATGCCTTGTAATCCGGCAATTGGCGGACCGGCGAAAGGAAATGTGGTCCGCGAAATTGATGCGCTTGGCGGAGAAATGGCAGCGAACATAGATAAAACATATATTCAAATGCGTCTTTTGAACACAGGGAAAGGACCTGCTGTGCATGCTTTGCGCGCGCAAGCGGATAAAGCTTTCTACAGCTTGAGCATGAGATATACAATCGAGCACACTCCGAATCTGACACTTCGTCAAGGAATGGTTGAGGAATTGTTGGTCGAAGGGGAACGGATTAAAGGGGTTGTCACAAAAACCGGGGCAGAATACCACGCGCAAGCTGTCGTCCTGACTACAGGCACCTATTTGAGGGGGCGTGTCATTATTGGCGATGTCTCCTATCAGAGCGGTCCCAACGGTCAGATGCCGGCATTAAAACTAACTGATTCGTTGCTGGATCTCGGTTTCAAACTTACCCGCTTTAAGACGGGAACTCCGCCGCGGGTCAACAAGAACACGATTAATTTTGATAAATGCATTGTGCAGCCGGGGGATCCGGAACCGCTCCATTTTTCATTCTCCGATGATGTAAAGCCGAGGGAACAGGTTCCTTGTTGGCTCACTTACACGAATGAAACCACCCACTCCATTATCATGGAGAACCTGCATCGGGCACCGATGTACTCGGGTGATATCGAGGGTACCGGTCCGCGTTATTGCCCTTCAATCGAAGACAAGGTGGTTCGTTTCGCGGATCGTCCTTCCCATCAGATTTTCCTGGAACCGGAAGGAAAAGATACGGCGGAATGGTACGTTCAGGGCTTCTCCACATCGCTTCCGGAAGATGTCCAATTCCAGATGCTAAAAACGATTCCGGGACTCGAAAATGTGGAGATGATGCGCCCGGGATATGCGATCGAATACGATGCGATTCTGCCCACGCAACTGAAACTGACCCTTGAATCGAAAGACATTAAAGGTCTTTATACAGCCGGTCAAATTAATGGCACTTCCGGTTACGAAGAAGCTGCCGGACAGGGGATTATGGCAGGAATCAATGCCGCTCTTGGCGTTATGGACAGAGAGCCGGTAATTCTGGGTCGCTCTGATGCTTACATTGGGGTAATGATCGATGATCTTGTTACCAAGGGTACGAATGAGCCTTATAGGTTGCTGACGTCACGTGCCGAATACCGACTGATTTTGCGGAATGACAATGCGGATCTGCGTTTAATGGAAATCGGACACAGCATCGGGTTGGTATCCCCACAGCGGTTTGACCGTTTTTTGCGGAAGAAGGATAATATCGCGAAAGAAATGTCCCGTCTGAAATCGATTCGTTTCAAGGCGGACGACATCAATCCGTTCTTGCAGGAAAAAGGGACGAAGCCGCTTGAGAAGGATCAGGCTGTTACTTTGGATCAATTATTGAAACGTCCGGAGATTGATTATAAAGCGGTCAACGACTTGGCTCCGGCCCCGGAACCAATTCATCCGGAAGTTGCGGAGCAGGTTGAAATCCAGATTAAATATGCGGGATATATCGAGAAGCAGACACAGCAAATCGAACGGCAAAAGAAGCTGGAAGAACGTTTGATTCCGGAGGATATCAGTTACGAGGCGATCACCGGCTTGTCTTCGGAAGCACGGGAGAAGCTTTCGAAGATTCATCCACGCTCGATTGGTCAGGCATCGAGGATCTCCGGTGTTAACCCGGCTGATATCTCGATCCTGCTTGTTTGGCTTGAGAGCAAGGTTAAAAGGAGTGCCGGTGCATGAGCAGTCCTCTAATCGAGCGATTTTCCCTTAAGATTCAAAATGAAATGGGTATCGAGGTGGGCGAGGACATCCTTGCCCGCTTTGCCCGTTATTACGAGTTATTGGTGGACTGGAATGAACGAATGAATTTAACGGCAATAACCGACCAAGAGGGAGTGTATTGGAAGCATTTTTTTGATTCTGCTACACTGCTTACCGTTGCACAATTTAACCAAAGTTCCACTCTATTGGATGTTGGGGCGGGGGCCGGTTTTCCATCGGTTCCTTTACAGATTCTCTGCCCGGAGCTCCAGGTAACGGTTCTCGATTCATTGCAAAAACGGATCAGCTTTCTGAGCGAATTGAAGAGTCAATTGGAACTCACGAATTTTACTCCAGTCCATGGTCGTGCGGAGGACTTTGGGAGGGATCCCAAATGGCGGGGATCATTCGATCAAGTGACTGCACGTGCGCTTGCGCGTCTTCCTGTATTGCTCGAATTCTGTTTGCCATTCGTAAAGGTTGGCGGATATTTCTTTGCCATGAAAGGGCCTGATGGCGAAGCGGAACTGAAAGAATCTGCTAAAGCACTGCAAACTTTAGGCGGCGAAGTAGAGGATGTCCGTACATTTGAAATCAAAGAAATTGAAGGGAAAAGAACCATCCTTGTCATACAAAAGGTCAAAGACACCCCGAAGGCTTACCCTCGTAAGGCGGGGACTCCTGCAAAAAAACCGATCATGTAATACTCACAAAAGAAGGAACTCTGATC
Organism: Effusibacillus consociatus; assembly: GCF_042652925.1. NCBI lineage: Bacteria > Bacillati > Bacillota > Bacilli > Caryophanales > Alicyclobacillaceae > Effusibacillus > Effusibacillus consociatus. The sequence goes on along the minus strand of NZ_JBHSHC010000106.1, from coordinate 11,069 downwards.
AAGAATCTCGAATTAATACCTGCGTGCATATCTCATGTACGGGGTTCTTTTTTTCTGCAATTCAAGTTGCCGGGGGAGTGGCTGATGAAGGAACAGCTTTCAAGGTTATTTGGCGGATCTGATAAAGAGATATCTGGACATGAAGAAGTAAAACAGATCCCGATTGATTTAATTGAACCGAACCGTTTCCAACCTCGAACCGTTTTTGATGATGAACGGATTGATGAATTAAGTCAAACCATACGGACGCACGGGTTAATTCAGCCTATTTTGGTTCGGAAAAATGGGGCTTCTTATGAGTTGATCGCAGGTGAACGCCGATGGAGGGCAGCGAAGAAACTGGGGTTTGCCAACATTCCGGCGATTGTTCGGGAACTCACGGACACTCAAGCAGCATCTGTTGCTCTGATTGAAAACCTGCAGCGGGAAGGACTTACTGCAATTGAAGAAGCGGTAGCGTATCAACAGCTGCTCGATTTACACGGGCTTACGCAAGAAAGTTTAGCTCAACGCCTTGGAAAAGCACAGTCGACAGTTGCCAACAAACTTCGACTTCTTAATTTGCCGCAGGAAGTACAGGATGCCCTTTTGGCACGTGAAATTACTGAACGGCATGCCCGGGCTCTGCTTTCATTGCCGTCTGTAGAACTTCAGCTCAAAGTTCTTGCCGAAGTGATTGACAAGCAGTTGAATGTGAAACAAACGGAAACCCGGATCGAACAACTGCTTGAACAATCAAATCCTAAACCGAAACCGAAGAAAGTTTCGGTTTCGAAAGATGTGCGATTGGCAGTTAATACGATAAGACAATCGCTTGATATGATCCATAAGACCGGATTATCTGTCATAACGGAAGAGCAGGATCACGAGGAATACTATCAATTTGTGATTCGGGTACCGAAATCATAATGCTGAAGAAGCGGGCATTTTCCGCCTGCTTCTTTTTTTTTCTCTATGAATCCTGTAAAATATAGGTTGCGAGATTTAATAGGCAGGAATCAGCAAAGAAGATTCTTACTGTACATAATTAATATCCGGACGAGGTGAAGCTTTTGGCGAGAATAATCGCGGTAGCAAACCAAAAAGGCGGCGTTGGGAAGACGACGACGGCTGTTAACCTCGGTGCCTGCCTGGCTACACTAGGTAAACGAGCACTTTTGGTAGATATTGATCCACAAGGGAACACTACAAGCGGAGTTGGCATCAATAAGGCTGATGTAAGCTCCTGTATCTATGATGTTCTGATAAATGAAGTGGACGCCCACGAATCGATTCTGGCAACCGGGGTGGAGGGCCTGCATATCATTCCCGCTACAATTCAACTTGCCGGTGCCGAAATTGAGTTGGTACCTACCATTTCGCGGGAAGTAAGACTTCGTAAAGCTTTGCAGCCTCTGAAGACAAAGTACGACTATATCATTATCGACTGTCCTCCTTCACTTGGCCTTCTGACAGTGAATGCATTAACTGCTTCCGATTCAGTGCTGATTCCCATTCAATGTGAATACTACGCTTTAGAAGGCTTAAGCCAGTTGCTTAACACAATTCGTTTGGTCCAGAAGCATCTGAATACCAAGTTGGAAATTGAGGGCGTTGTTCTTACCATGTTAGATGCACGTACCAATCTCGGAATCCAAGTGATTGAAGATGTCAAAAAGTACTTCCGTGAAAAGGTCTACAACACGATTATTCCTCGGAATGTTCGGCTTAGTGAGGCTCCAAGTCATGGACAACCGATCATTTCATATGATCCGAAGTCTCGGGGTGCCGAAGTTTATATGGACCTTGCAAAGGAAGTGTCGAACTTATGAGCAAGCGTCTTGGAAAAGGATTAGAAGCGCTTTTGCCGCAGATCGGTGCGGAAGATAGTGTTCTAACGGTTAAAGTGGAAGAGCTTCGTCCTAACCCTTACCAACCGCGTCGAGAATTTGATGCTGATAAACTGCAGGAATTGGCCGATTCAATACGGGAACATGGAATCATTCAACCGATCATCGTTCGAAAAAGCTTTCGGGGCTATGAAATTGTTGCCGGGGAACGCAGATTGCGCGCAGCCAAGCTCGCTGCATTAGAAGAAGTACCGGTTGTCATCAAAGATTTTGACGACAGGCAGATGACTGAAATCGCCTTGATCGAGAACCTTCAACGGGAAGACCTGAATCCGATGGAGATTGCGGAAGCATATAACAACATCATGGAGAAGTTTGATCTAACTCAGGATGAGTTAGCGAAAAAAGTGGGGCAGAGTCGCTCTCATGTCGCCAACTTTCTCCGATTATTGAATCTGCCGATCGAAATTCGAGAATATGTTTCACGTGGAACAATTTCTATGGGACATGCGAGAGCCATTCTTGGATTGGAAGATAAACAACAGCAAGTAGCTCTGGCGAAAAAAATTATTGAAGATGATTTGAGTGTCCGAGTCGTGGAGCAGATAGTCAACCGACTTGCGCAAAATGTTCCACGTGAAACAAAAAAGAAAAAACCGGAAGTCAACAAGACCATTCGACAATATGAAGAGAAGTTTCGTGCATCTCTAGGTACTGCCGTTAAAATTCATTCAGGCAAAAAACGGGGTAAGATCGAAATTGAATATTATTCACTGGATGATTTGGAACGGATCCTAAACTTGATAAGTGAATGAGGAGAACATCACCTGTGGAGAGGAGTGGGTCCTCTCCGTTTTTGTACCGTATAGAACGATTATCGAAGCAGCTCTTTGCCCATCAACCGGATACAACAGAAAGTTTTTTTGGTCGATAGGAAATTATAAATTCTGTCCTATCGACATAGAGGAAGGCCGATTAAAAGTGCGACATCCGTGTTGGTCGATGAAAACGCAACGTCCATGTTGGTGGATGATAAACGCCTCGTCCTGAGGCATCATCGACACTAGCACGTCCATGTGCGTCGTATGGTCCACACTAGAACGTCCGTGCTCGTCGCAACGTCGGCATCAGCGCATCCATGCGTAAGCCAACGGGGGCCCCGCCAAGGTGCTCCTCACCTTGCTGGGTGTAACTTTGGCTCCACCAGAGCCAGAGTCTTGGCGGAGCCAAGTTTTCTTTAAAAGGACGGAAAGTATAAATCGTGGTGAGAATATGCCGCGTTTTATACTTTCTTAGTTGTTTCATACAGCTTCTATAAATCACAGCTTCTATGAATCTCTACCGGGAAGAAGCGGACGAGTTTAGGGTTAGGTAGCGAGGTGACGAAAGAATGATATATCTGGATAATGCTGCATCATCATGGCCGAAACCCCCGCAAGTGGAAGAATCAATGGTTGAGGTGCTGCGAGACTATGGCGCGAATCCTGGCCGAAGTGGACATCAGTTGGCGGCCAAAGCGGCAGATACAATTTACCAAATCAGATCCCAGTTGGCCAAATTGTTTCATGTGAAAAACCCGAATGATATTGTGTTTACGCAGAATGCAACGGAATCGTTAAATTTGGGGTTGAAAGGCTATCTGAAATCCGGGGATCATGTAGTGACTACAAGCTTCGAACATAACTCGGTCCGAAGACCTTTGGAATACTTGAGGGAGTTCGGCGTGGAGATATCGTATGTAAGTGGCGCCATAGACGGAAAACTGTCCGCTCAAGACATAGAGCAAGCGATCAGGGAAAATACGAAACTGATTGTGGTTACACATGCATCGAATTTAACAGGAAGCATTCTCCCGATCGAAGAACTGGGGAAACTGGCACACAAAAAAAATATTCGTTTCATGGTGGACGCTTCGCAGACAGCTGGCTATTGTCCGATCGATGTGGAAGCCATGAAAATTGATCTGCTGGCATTCACGGGTCATAAAAGTCTGTATGGGCCACAAGGAACCGGCGGTTTATATATTCACCCCGAATTGGATCTGGTGCCTCTTCTGCATGGAGGAACTGGAGGACATTCCGAGTTGATCGAACAACCTCCGGTCAGGCCGGACCGTTATGAAAGCGGAACTCGAAATACGGTAGGCATAGCCGGATTAGGGGCGGGGGTCCGCTTTATAGAAGAAACCGGATTGGATGTGATTCGAAAACACGAAGAGCACCTGACCGATTTTCTGATGGAAGAAATGGGGCGAGTCAAAGGGTTGACAATCTATGGTCCAGAAAAAGGCCATCCACGCTGTCCTATCGTTTCGTTTTCAATTGACGGATTTGATGCGAGCGAGATTGGATTTATTTTGGACACCCATTATCAAATCGCCGTTCGGGCGGGCTTGCATTGTTCCCCGCTCGCACATGAGACAATTGGAACAATTGAGGGAGGGCTGGTAAGAGCAAGTTTAGGTTTTTTTAATACGAAAAATCATATAGAAGAGTTTGTCCGCGCATTACGGGACATTGTCAGTTGAAGGGAGTCAACAGATGGTACTTTTGGGAACTCTGGTCAACGCAGCAGCTATTCTGGTTGGATCCGTACTTGGAGTCATTTTTCAGAGGATACCGGAGAAAATGAAACAGACCATCATCCAGGGATTAGGATTGGCTGTGTTTATAATCGGTGCAACGATGGCTTTTAAAGCGGGAGATGATCTGTTCTGGGTGATACTATCCTTGGTAGCCGGAGCTGTCATAGGCGAGTTGTTGGATATTGAAGGGAAGCTGGAGAGTGCCGGACGATTTGCTGAACGGAAGATGTCCCGTTTCGGACAAGGGAAAATCGCTGAGACGTTTGTCTTTGCATCTTTAATCTACTGTGTCGGTGCTATGGCGATCGTGGGTTCTTTAGAAAGCGGTTTAAACTCAAATCATTCCGTCTTGTACACAAAATCCATACTGGATGGATTCTCGGCGATTATCTTTACCTCCACGATGGGGGTGGGGGTTGCATTATCTGCAATTCCGGTATTTTTTTATCAGGGATTGATCGCTCTCACCGCCGATCTTATGAGTGATTTCTTATCGCAGCCGGTAATAACCGTAATGTCGGCAACCGGCGGTATTCTGATAATGGGGATTGCCTTAAATATTCTTGAGATAAAAAAGATCAATGTGGGGAACTTGCTGCCAGCGATTTTTATCGCGGGAGTTCTCAAGTGGTTTCTCCTATAGATAGGACTTGGGACATTGGGAATCCTGCAAAATGGTATGATACAATATCAACGTTAAATGTACTGTGTACTGGGAAGGAGCAAATCCTGAATGATTGACTATCGTCAATGGATCTTGGAAAATCTTGAAACAGTCGTTCTCACAATCATCGGTCTCTTAGTCTTAGCCCTGTTTTTCTTTATTCTCAATACGGTCCGCCTAAACCAACTGCATAAACGGTATCAGCGGTTGATGCGGGGGGCGGACAAGTCCAATTTGGAGGAGCTGCTGTTCCGAAAGGTAGAAGAGCTGCAGCATCTGGCCGATAAGGTGAAAGAAGTACAGGACACACAAGCAAAAGTCAATCAGGATATCCAAAGCAGTCTTGGCCCAATAGGAATTGTCCGTTACAATGCATTTAACGATGTTGGGAGCGATCTTAGCTTTTCAGTGGCAATCCTAAATCGGGATAAAAATGGGGTTGTCATTTCAAGTCTGTATGGCAGGGAAGACTCCAGAATCTATGCGAAGCCGGTTGAAAACGGCGATTCTACATATAAAATGACCGACGAAGAGAAAGAAGCGATTTGCATCGCGATTGAAAGCTTCGCCAAACGATGAAGACGATTCATGAAGTGGTAAACGGAATCGTGGATACGGCTGCGCATCGGTTACCATGTTAAGAGGGAAAAAAGTAGTCGTAAAAACGGAAAAACCATTTTTTACTCATGCAGAGGGGAACTTCTCCATAGTGGAATTCAAGAAACATTTAAGATTCTGCCCAATCGCATGGAGTTGTTGGTTTGACAATTCTATCGGCATGAAAATAAGTCCCCGGATGCCCGGGGACTTTCGTTTTACTGGAGTTGCTGAAGCCGTTCATGAACCTGCTGCGGAGTAAGTCCGTGCGCATTAATAGTGGGACAGTTTTGAGCCACATTTTGAATGCCCATCATGTTTTGATCACTGCCGGAAATTACGATTGCAGAATAGTTCTGCGCTTGATTGAGATTGGAAGCGTCCAGATTATCTACTTGATATCCTTGTTCGGAAAGATATTCTTGGACGTGCGAGAGGTTGGATTCAACTGCAACTCGTTTCATGGAAAGCCCTCCTTTTTGGAATCAAAAGTAGTTTGATTCCAAGCGGGCTTGATTATACGGTGCAGCCTCCAAGAGACCATGTACGGTTTCAGAAAGAGTTTGCGCGATGCATTCGGCCATTTTCATTACTACAGATAATCGTGTGTTTTGTAAGACAAAGTATTCCATAAACCCTCCGACATTCACAATTCCGGTAATGTGGATGTCGCCGACTTCAGGAAGGTTCTTGTTTACCCCGGCTCCAGGTTTCAATGGCCCTTGACCGACGGAGATCATCCCGACAGAACTAAGCTGTCCCAAACATGCATCAATTGCGATAATAAACGGATTTTGGTAAAGCCGTTTGATTCCGGAAAGAGTTTCGGCCAAATTGACCGCATGAACCGGATTTTCCAATGTGCCGTAGATAGGACACAATTCATCCCTGAAAAGTGTTTGTAAGCGGCTGCCGACTAGCGGACCCAAGGAATCCCCCGTAGAACGGTCGGTCCCGATGCAAAGGATCACCAGTGGCCGATCCCGATATTTGTTTGCAAGCAAATCGATCAAGTGAAGTCGGATCGCTGAAGGCGCATGCGGCAGGGTGTGATCAATTTTGAAAGTGGACATAGGAATTCCTCCGGGTAGGCGTATTGGTAATCAGTTTATGGAAAACTGTGGAGTTCTATACTTGTCTGACTGGAATACGTATAAAAGTGGGGTACTTCCACTATATGCGCGACGAGGGACGAAGATTCGAAAAGGGAGGCAGCAAGCATGATTGATCTGTCCATCCTCCATGCGAATATGGTTGATCTGCTCATCCTTTGCCTGATCTCGTGGTTCACAATCATTGGCTGGCGACGGGGCGGATATCGATCTTTACTCGATTGCATGAGTATAGGAAGTGCGATTGCTGTAGTTGTGTTTACGATTCCGTTATTTCGCGATCAATTGATTGATGGAGATTGGGCGTGGCAGCTGAGAAATTGGATACATGAAATGATGAGAACGGTACCAACGTTCGGTTTCTCAAATGCAGAAATGGGTCCTGCGGATAAGCTGTATCATCTTTTGATTGTCGGAGCCGGTGCGTTAACGGTCTGGATTGGAATTCAAATGATCCTGCAAGTGTTTCAGACAGTCTGGAAAGAACCATCCGGTTCAATTGCGTCCCGCGTCACAGGCACCTTGCTTGGAACCTGTATAGGCAGCGTTTTTTCCATATATATGGTACAATGTCTAGGACCATTGTCATGGTTGAGAGGCTGGGAGGCGTTGGATCACTATTTGGCGAAATCTTTTTTCGTGTGGGCTTTTATGAATTTGATGGTGATTTAAAGAGGTGGAAGAAGAAATGTATATGTGGGAGCAGTGGAAGATCTTGTACCAAAATCTGATGGAAAAGCTGAGCAGCCCGGACTTTTGGGGGGCGGTGGTATATGGGGCACTAAAAATTATTGTTATAGTAGTTGCAGCCAATATTTTTGTCCGAATTGGCGGAGCTGCCTTAGCCCGATTGTTCTCCAATCGCGCGGTTCGAATGGACGAGCGTAGGACCCGCACCTTGACAGTCTTGGCCACAAGTATATTGAAATATGTTGTATATTTCTTTGTAATTATGACAGTAATGGAGCAATTAAACTTTCCGATTAAAACACTTTTGGCAGGTGCGGGAATCGTCGGGTTGGCGATCGGTTTTGGTGCTCAAAGTCTTGTGAAAGATGTGATTACCGGGTTCTTTATTATTCTGGAAGATCAATTTGCTGTAGGAGACCAAATCCAGACGGGCAACTATCGGGGAACGGTTGAAGCGATTGGATTGCGGATTACGACGATTCGTGCTTGGACCGGGGAACTGCATATTTTACCGAACGGACGAATCACAGATGTGACCAATTTTTCAAAAGCGAATTCATTGGCTGTGATTGATGTGGGCGTGGCTTACGAGGAAAATCTCGATCGGGTTTTTGACACATTAAAAGATGTTTTAGCAAAAGCTCAAGAGGAGATGCCGTCAATTGTAGGGGAGCCTCAGGTATTGGGGGTGCAGAATTTTGGTCCGTCCGAAGTGATCATCCGTATCACGGCGGACTGTAAACCGACGGAAAACATTCCGGTTGCCCGGGAATTACGCAGAAGGATTAAGGTCGCGTTTGATGAGAGAGGAATTGAAATCCCGTATCCGAAACAGGTAGTAGTGTCTCCGGGGAATGTGGATGCGAAAGGGAATCCGGCTGTATCTGAAGGGTAACAAATCTTGATTTGGTGGGATGCACTGTGGAGCGAAAACAATTTGCGCTGGGCGATGTAGTGCAAATGAAAAAACCTCATCCTTGCGGGGCGAATGAGTGGGAAGTGATTCGCATGGGGGCCGACATTCGAATGAAATGTGTTCAATGCCAACGCAGTGTGATGATTCCAAGGAGTCAATTCGAACGGCAGATGAGGAAAATCCTGCGCAAGGCAGATGAGGTTTAATTCTCCAGTTTCCGAAACATACTAACCCTCGCATATGGTATTTGGAGGGATCCGGATGATCGGAGAAAAAATTATTGCGATTCAGAAAGATGCGAATGGGAACATAGCAAAGGTTAAGACTCATACAGGACGAATTCTCACGATTGAAGAGGCTATGGTGCAAGCAAATAATGGAGGATTTGACTCGATTACGTCGCTTGATCCTCAAGGAAACTGGTATATTGCCAGTTCAGCAGGGGACGGACAGCCGGAAACAGGTGGGAATCTGACCATTCTTCCCGAGTTTTAGTTTATATCATAAAGCAAAGGGATTCCGCAAAATTCTTTCAGTGTTGTGAATAGAGGAAGCCGGCCGGGGTTGAAACGCAGAACCAACGGTCGGTTTTCTTCGGTTAACACAATCAGCAGCGCTTCTCTGGACGGACTCAGGACCAGAAACAATTGGGATATCGAGACCTCGCCAATTTTGATGATAGGCTCTAGAGGAACCCGAAGCAGGATTCCATCGTGAAATTCGATATTGAGTTGTGGGGCCGGTTCGGTAACCGCTCTCAGCCAGTCAACCGCTTCCTGTTGTATTTCTTCCGTATTGACAATATGTTGAACAACCTTTCCTTTGGTTACATCGAACAACTCGATGTCTGGCAGTTGAGATGCTTCAACGGTGGGAGTTCCGGGTATTGCAACAAGAAACATGCACAGGAGTAAGGCTTTTTTCAACATGAAAGAACACCTCCGTTCTTACTTTGCCCAAAATTATAGAATCGGAACTCGTGGATGAAAAAAGAAAAAAGGCGGTCTCCATTGAGACCACCGCTTGCAAGCAGCTTTCCCATTTATTAGTAGGAAACAGGAACCAACAGGAAGAACAGAACAAAAATGATTAAGAAAACCACAGCCCAACGAGTGTAACCACCGAAGATTGGATACATTACCTGATTCCCTCCTTTCGTACATTTTAGATTATGTGACGGGTGTCATGATGGTAGCGGTGTTTGTCTTAGGAGAATTGCCTATTTTTTAAGGCTGAAGAGTATCGGATCGGTCTATGTTCACGATTTTTTAATAGTTTTTTCATAGATTTTTCTTAACTTGGTCACAGATCTATTGCTTTTCTTTTCTATAGTGAAGAAAAACGCCCATGCCACATTCAGGTATCGGGCGCTTTTTTTCAAGTGTGTATACAACTTGTAAACAGAACACCGAATTGGATTCCGGTTGTATACAATTTGTAAACAAAAAGACAGGGGTTATTCCAAAAAGTATACAACTTGTAAACAAAAAACGGGTTTGCAATATCCAAGTGTATACAGTTTGTATACTTCGGAGCGGGATGGCCTGCGTTTGTAAACAAAACTTGTATACAGTTTGTAGACGGGTTTGTATACAACTTGTAAACGAAAAGGGAGGATGTAGGGATGAGCAAAAGAATGGCAGCGGTGGATATTGGAAATGAAGGCTTGAAGGCGTACGCCGGAGGATTAAACAACGAACTGTATATCCCGAATGTTATTGCTGAGATTGGTGCTCCCGGGAAGTTGTTGAGATGGAAAAGCAAATCATTGACGGATTGCACGTCGAGATTGTCTCCGGCGCATTAAAAAGAGGTAAAGGGATTTATGCTGTTGGAAAACTTGCTGCTGGATATCCTCATAATGATGAACTGACTTTAGAATCGGAAAAATCGGAAAGCGACCAGACTCTCATTTTGCTCCTTACTGCTCTTGCGTATGATGCAGTCATGAATCTTCCTGAAAAGAAAGGAATAGTGGAAGGTACCTATTTCCTCTCGACAGGATTGCCGCTTAGCGAAGCCAAGAGAGGGAAACGATCGGTGTTTAAGGAGAAACTGGCAAACAATCAACATGAGGTTCATTTTAAAGATACGCCGGAACTGCGCGGAAAAATTGTTCGACTCAAGTTTGAGGAAGTCTTGGTGAACACGGAAGGACATGTGGCACTTGTCGATTTAACCACCAACGAAGATGGCTCCGTACGCAATGAAGAATTAACGAAGATGACAGTCCTGATTAACGATATTGGCGGCTTATCAACCGATGCAGTAATCGTTCATTCGGACGGAAGTATCGATAACGTTCATTCCGAAGGAATTAAAGAAGGGGTTTCCCCCTATCTGGATGAAATCATGGACCGCGTACACAGGCAATTCGGTTATAAATTCCAAAGCAGACGGCAACTCGTGGAAGTGATTACTGCAGAAAATCCGGAAGAACGGAATTACATTTGGTTGAAGGGGAATCGGAGAAGCATTCAGCCTATCGTGGACGAGGTATTGATGAAGCTGGCGAAAGAAGAGTACAAGCTGATTAAAAGTTTATGGAACAAAGTGCCGCAAATTCGTGTCTCCTACCAGATCGGTGGAGGATCGCTGCTTTTAAAACCTACCCTGAAAATATCCGAGGCAGGGAGTACCTCTAAAGGCAATAGGAAACTAAACCCAGTGAAGCTAT